>JAAYCU010000111.1 GCA_012729595.1 Phycisphaerales bacterium | reverse complement strand
TGCCCGTCCGATCATGCGCGGCAGAACAAACCAAAACCCGACCAGCAAGGCCAAGGCCTGGATCGGTGTCAGCAGGATGCCGTCGAGCTGTCCGCCCAATTTTATCAGCCGCACGGGCTCAAAGAACATTACCGCCGCAAGGTTGGTTATCACGAAAAGCATCAGGAACGAACGGAACTGAACCTTCCAGCTCAATCGGGCGAAGGGTGGGTATACAATACGCACGCAGTCGGCCAACAGCCTCGGCCATCCGGAAAGCAGTCCTACGAGAGTGCTGATCATCGCGGCTGATCCGGAAACCAGAAACAATGTCCCGCCCAGTCGGCCCCAATGGCCAGAGAAAATGTTCGAGAGTGTTACGGCCGTCTGCTCGCCATCGGGTAGCAGTTGTTGCGGACGGAGTACGGCTGCCCCGGCCAGAACGAATCCTATGGTGGCCATGACGCCAATGACCAGAGCTACTGTCGCATCGGCGGAGACCATTCGACACCAGCCACGCACTTCACGGACTTCTTCATCCTTTAGGGCGGCCAGAGCGGAGGTGTCCGCCGGTCGCCCCCAGCCTCGACCATGAGCCATTCCGTAACCGGCGCCAAGCACCCAGTAGCTGTACCATACCTGACTGGCGAATCCTCCAGCCGCCCAGCCGGTCAACGGCAGCAGTTCCCGCCAGACGGTCGTTCCCCCGGTGTCGCTGGCCACCCATTCCGGGACATGCAACGGCAGCAGTCCGAACAGTCCGCGAAAAATATCGCCAACCGGCGGGTGAACAATGATAGCCACGTACCAAACGCCGATCACAACGATCATGACCAGGCCAAGCATTACCTTTTTGAGCAAGTCGAAACGGCCGGTCCAGGCTACGCTGACCGCGAAGGTAGAGATAATCAACCCCCAGATCGGTTTCCCATGCTCCCATGGCAGCGGCAGCAGTGAGTTGAGGAATGTGCCGGCGGCGCTGGCCAAGGCCCCTATGGACACAATGCCTGCGGGTAACTGGATGATGAGTACAAGCCAAACCAGCCAATGCCCCGGTCCGGGCATACGGGCGAACATGTCGATCATGCCTTCGCCAGTAACAGCGGCCCAGCGGGCTCCGGCTACACCAATACAGAATTTCAGTACAATGGCCAACACGACCGCCCAGAGGATGGCGACTCCCAGCATCGCACCGGTGCGGGTGGCGAGAATGACTTCTCCAGAGCCGATGTATTCGCCGCACCAGATCAAAGACGGTCCGACCATAGCCAGAATGGCCCATCCGTGTGGTGCTTTTGGAACCTTTGTGGGCATTCATAACCTCTTGATTTGCAGGTAGCATAAGTCAACATGTGCAGCATTAGCCTGCACAATGCGTTCTTATTGTCAATCAGATCCCGTACAACTTGCGCAAGACTGGATGGTTATACACTGGTCCACAATTATGAGCAATTGCGATACATGCAGATTGCGCGGAGCCCGCGTAGGCATAAATTTGAACAGGCCGTTATGTCGGGCCACGGCATTCTTGATCGTAAACACATTCTGCGGCAATTCCGGTCTTATCTTTCCCAAGACATATTTCAAATGCCCAGCCGGGACGCCGGTCGAGGCCGCAGGAATCATTCTTCTTGGTACCCGTATCACTCACGGCGAATCGTCGGCTATCGTTATACGCAAGGCCGTGTATTACGCAAACCTGGTTAACTCCTGGTTGCCAGCAGGGGGGCGATCAGATGTCTGGCCTTGTGGAGGTCCTCGGGGAAATCGATCTCGATGCAGGGCAGGTCGTTGATGTTCACGGGGGTCAATGTCCACGCATCACAGAGGCGATCGACAGCCCGCTCGAAATAGTCATTGACGTTTCCCTCATCCTCGACGGTGATGCGCAGAGCCTCGACGAAAGCAGTCGACAATTCCCGGCCGAAACGGGCCACGCCCACGAATTCCCCCAGACACTCCGCCGGGTCGAGTTTTTTTCCGATCCGCGCGATGCGCTGCTCCCGGACGACGACTTTCACTTCCTCCTCGCCGCAGGGTTTGGCCTGGACGGCCAAGGCACTGTCGCACGGGGCCTGTTCCAGCCGCTCGGTCAGCCGATAGTCGAAAAGCACGTCGGCATTGGCGTAATAGAAAGTGTCGTTGATGTGCGCGCGGGCCAGATAGAGCGAGTACACCGTATTGGTTTCGCCATAGCGGGGGTTTTCAAGATAGATGAAGCGGCCGAGTTGATCGGCCAGATGGGCCTTGAGTCGATCCTGTTCGTAACCGGTGACGATGACGAAATCATCGACGCCGACCGCGCGAAAGGCATCGAGTTGGCGATGGATGATGCTTTGCCCGCTGATATCGATCATGGATTTGGGGCCCGTAACGCCCAAACGTCGACCTGCACCGGCAGCAAGAATAATGGCTTTCATCCGTTCCCCGGGTATTCCAGTAAAGTCTGCTCAAAACGCTTGAACGCCGCCTCGTCGGGGTTTTCGACGATCCCGGCGATGGCGGAAAACAGCGGTACGCGCAGACGAAGGGCGGCCATCTCCGAGACCGCCGCTGCGGTCATGGCCCCTTCGACTACCATGCGCACCTCGGTAAGGGCCTGTTGCAGCGGCACGCCCCGGGCTAGCAATTGGCCTAATTGATAGTTGCGACTGTCCGGGCTGAAGCAGGTGGCTACCAGATCGCCCATGCCGGCTACACCGAACACGTGGGCCGTTGAAATCCCTAGAAAACGGGCGATCTCCGCGATTTCCCTAAGTCCGAAAGTCAACATCAAGCCCATGTAATTACAGCCCATCCTCCGTTCGGTCACCACCCCGGCCCCGACGGCGAACACTCCCTTCATCGCGGCACATAACTCAACGTCCACCTTGTCCCGGGTCATGTCCAGATGGAACCGTTCGCTGGATAAGGCCTTGGCCAGTTTGAGCAGGGTGTGTACGTCCTCGCATCCTATAACGGCTTTGGCCGGTTGGCCTTCGGCGATTTCGCGGGCAATAGTGGGGCCGGAGAGCACGGCTACCGTGGCCTCGGGTATTATGGCCGAAATGACCTGACTCATGGTCCGGAAAGTCGCCCGTTCCAGGCCCTTTGATGCGGTAACAATGGTAGGGTATGGAGGCTTGCTCTTGGTCCGCAATTGCTCGGAAACCGGCGCGATTTGCGAAGAGGGTACAACCAGCACGACGATATCGTCAGGGGTCAGCGCTGAGACGAACGCCGGTTCTACCGTGATCTTCCTGGTTGAGGTGCCGGCCACATGGACCAAGTCCTTTTGAGCGATCCGTGCAAATTCCGAATTTTGTGCCCACAGAAGAATCGGACGTTGGGGATTTACCAGTCCCGCCAGGGTGATGCCCCAGTTACCAGAACCTATAATGACTGTTCGCATCGGCAAAGATTTCCTCTATAGCTGTAAGTCTCTCCAAGCTTGCGATGGATAGCTTATAGATTGCGGCGGGGGCATGCAACCTGTATTGCTGTGTAGAGACAATTTTGTCTTGTAGCCCATAATATGCGTGAAATAGTACCAACTTCTCCCACCGTACAGTGTCTTAATCATTGATGGGTGTTTGCATGCCAAGGCCGCAGGCGTGCATTAAGGAGTATTGTCGTTCTAAGGTTATTATTCTGCCATGGTTAGGATTGTGTTGTTCTTTGGATATTATGCAATATTGTGGTCGATAACCTTTTTCGGAATTGCCAAAACCCGGCTCTATTATTTTTCGTAGACAGCCGATGAACGAGTAGGTTATACTATGTAGTGCGGGGCTGGCGACAAACTCGTGTCAGGGGGCCCGCTGTGGAACCATGCTTGATCGCCTTGTGGTGCCTAGAATGGGGCTCAATAGGTTCCACTCATGGAGAAGTAAGTTATCGTGACTTGTAGACTATCCTGGACATGTTATGCAGGACTGGTATTTTGTGGAGTACTTGTCCTGTCTGGCTGCCCGGCTGCGGATACACCCGGCTCTAGCGTAGGGGTTGCAGAGGCCAAGGTGGATTCGATCCAGAAGGAGGTCAACGAGGAGGGGGTCTATGTCTGCATTACTCCCTCCAACAACGACACGGTAGTTGCTCGCCTCCTGGACCTTATCAATCGCGAACGGGCCAAATATGACCTGGCCCCGGTCACTTTAAACCCAATCCTTTGCCGTATCGCGGAAGATTTCTGTTGCGCAATGATTGAGGGTGGCTTTTTCCCTCAGGACCATATCAATCCATTGACTTATGAAGGCCCTTACGATCGGGCCAGTGCCGGAGGCTACCTGTTCCTGGCCATCGGAGAGAATCTGGCGGCCGCTCAAACCACCCCCGATGAAGCCATGCGAGACTGGATGTGGTCTCCACGGCACCGGGATATTATCCTTGGCGCCCAATGGACGGAGGTTGGCATTGGGGTTCGTACCGGTGGGGAGTACGGTGTCTATTGGGTGCTGGAATTCGGTAATCCCCCCTGAGTACGGTTGGTCCCACTGGGTTCTATCACGCACATTACCAGCATCATAACGGTGTCTGATAAGATCTCCATAAATGCTTCATGGATTGGCTACGCCGTCATCAACGCGTTGTAATCCCCGCCTCGCTGCTCTAGAATTACTCCTTTATCGAGTATGGTTGCCGACGGTGGTGCCAGAGAAGTATTCACGGACAGGTTCTGGCTCTAGGCACAGTCGGTAGGCGGGCCCCGCATGCATGGAGTCGCGCAGCATAAGGAGAAATTTCGGGCTATGAGCGATATTTACAAGATCGGTCTTATCGGCTGTGGCGTCGTTGGCCAACAAGTAGCTGAAATTCTACGATGCGAAGCTGACGAAATATCCAAGAAGACTGGACTGCGCCTCCAGCTTGTCCGGGTGTGCGACAAGGACCGCTCCCAGGCGGTCAAAGCCGGTATTCCCGATGATTTGTTCACTACCCAGGCAGCCGACATCTTCAACGACAAGTCTATCGCTGCTGTCGTTGAACTGGTCGGAGGGACCACCGTGGCGAAAGATTTTGTACTCCGGGCTCTCGACGCCGGGCAGGATGTCGTTACCGCCAACAAGGCCCTGCTGGCCAAGTTCGGCCGGGAGATCTATCGGGCCGCTCACGCGCAAAACCGGGCGGTCGCGTTCGAGGCCAGTTGCGGAGGTGGTATCCCCTTGATTCTGCCATTGCGCAACGGATTGGTCGCCAACCGCATCAACGCGATCTACGGTATCCTCAACGGTACCTGTAACTATATCCTCAGCGAGATGAGTACGAAGGGTAAATCCTATGCGGAGGCCCTGGCCGAAGCCCAGGCTGCCGGATTCGCCGAGCTCGACCCTACTCTCGATGTCAGTGGTGGCGATACCGCTCACAAACTCGCGATTCTCGCCTCGATCGCCTTCTGTTGCGATGTCGATCTCGATCGTCTCAACGTGGAAGGTATCGAGCAGCTTGATGCTGAGGACATCTCCGCTGGAAAAGAGCTCGGCTATGTATGCAAACTCCTGGGCATCGCCCAACGTGCTGATTCCGGGATCAGTCTGCGGGTGCATCCCGCATTTGTGCATCACGATCATCCGTTGGCCTCCACCGCCGGATCCTTCAATGCTATCAGCGTCTATGGGAACTGGGTGGGGCACACCCTCTTTCTCGGTCGCGGGGCTGGTGGAAAACCCACCGCTAGCGCCGTGGTTGCAGATTTGATCGACTTGGCCTCCGGCAATGCGGGACGGACTTTCCGGTATCCCATGCTCAATGATTGCACCACCGCTCCCAAATACGTGCCCGTCGAGGAGTTGCGTAGTCGGTTCTATGTTCGCTTGCAGGTTGCGGACCGACCCGGTGTCATGGGCAAGATTACGAATGTCTTCGGGGCCAGGCAGATCAGCATACGGGCCGTAACCCAGCACGAAAGAGTGGAAGCCGCCGTCGGGGGTTCCGTCTCCGTCGTGGTACTCACTCATGAGGCCGTCGAAGGCCGTATGCGCGAGGCCCTTGACGAAATCTCCGCCCTTGATGTCGTTCAGGCCAAGCCCGTTCTCATACGTGTTGTCTCTGAACACGCCGAATACGCTTCATAACATGATGGGCTCGCTACAACGGATACGGACAGACCGGGAAATACATAAATACAAAAACGCGGCTGCTGGTGGTCCGTGAGTTGCTGAGCAGAATAGGGGGGGATGACGGGAAGACTGGGCAGTCTGTTCCGCTTCGCTTGTGGCGCTATATGCTGCTGTCCATTCCAGTCGATCAGTCCCATGCTCCGTGGAGGTATTATTTGAACGTAATATACGGTATGCTGATACGCTGCGGTGGAGCTTAGCTCGGTAGAGGTTGGCCTTACGGCTGATATGAACCTCTGAGTGGCGGGGTGTTGGAATACGCAGCAGTGTTCGCTCGGAAATGGAGGTCTGTATGCTGAGATACCGTCAGAGCATTATGGTGGCGGTTTTCGGGACAATCGTGTTCCTTTGTGGGATAAGTGGCGTTCTGGCCCAGGAACAGACAAAGGTGAGCATCGAAGGTGGGCGATGGTTGATTAACGGCCGGCCGACGCATCCGGACAGTGCCTCCGAGGGGCTGCTCATGAATGTCCGTATGGTCAACAGCGTGTATGAAGACATCGGCCGCGCAGGGGCAGATCTGCTAGGCGACTTTGATCCGCAAGAGAATACGCGTCGATTCATCGCCCGGATCGGCGAATATGCCGAAGCGGGAGTCGCGGCGTTCACAATCAGCCTGCAAGGGGGGATGTCCGGCTATGAAGGTGCGATTAACACCGCTTTCAATCCCGACGGCAGCCTGCGCGAGCCTTACATGCGGCGTGTGGCCCAGGTGATTGAAGCCTGTGATGCGAAGGGGGTGGTGGTAATACTGTCCTGCTTCTACCAACGACAGCATTCGCACGAGCTTGCCCTGTCCGGACGGGAAGCGATCATCCGAGCCGTGGAAAACGTCGGCAAATGGATAAGCCAACAGCGCTACACCAACGTTATACTGGAAGTTGCAAACGAATATTCCCACGGAGGGTTTCACCGCTGGAACGACAGCGAATGGCTGACCAGCGACGAGGGGCAGATCGAGCTTATTCGTCGTGTTCGAGCCGCCGTCCCGGGGCTGCTGGTCAGCACCAGCGGTATGGGCGATGGCAGTATTCCGGAGTCGATCGCCCATGAGTCCGATTTCATATTGATTCACTTCAATAATACGCCCTTGGATAAATACGCTGCGCGCATTGCCGCGGCCAGGCAATATGGAAAGCCGGTGGTCTGTAACGAGGATAACAAGATCGGCGAGCAGGGCGCAGCGGCGGTCCAGGCATCCGTAGCCCATGGAGCGGGTTGGGGCTATATGCATGTGGCCAAGAATCAGCGTGTCCCGTTCGAGTATGATGGTACGGCGGACGATCCCGCGGTGTACTCTGCTCTGCGTGAGCTGACTCGTCCCGGCGGTCAAGCTGTGGTGCAGGTCGAGGCCGGGCCAAGCGTGCTCATCAGTCGCCCGGGCGATGGGGCGGTCTTCACGGTCGGGACAAAGATTCATATCGAAGCTGCCGTCAGCGCCGGCAATGCGCAGATCGGCGAGCTACGGTTCTACGCGAACGATAAACAGATCGGCCGGTGCGCTACTGCGCCGTGGCGAATGGTCTGGGACGATGTCCCCGTCGGTGCATACGATCTCACTGCGGTTTTGTTTGCGACCGACGGCCAACGTCTGGTTACTTCTGTTCCAGTGGATATCGAGGTGACCCGGCCGGACGGCGGATGATCCATGACGGTCCGTTTCGCGGAATGCGTCGATCGGGCCGCGGGGAGGACGCCTTGCGCGGAATTCCTCAAAACGCCACGAGGGAGACGGTAACCCTTCGATCCTGTGTGCCACACAATTAATCAGCGGATTCATCGGGTATGGCTACAAACGGCTGAACCGGCTGGATCATCCCGTATCGCTTTTGAATCTCTTCAACACTTGGTATCGCCGGCCCCTCGCGGACCTGGATCAGGATCCGCTCATCGTTCCGCAAGGTTACGGTAACCGCTAATTGGAATGGGCGCCCGTATCCCCCGGTGGTCAGATCTATTCGTCCAAGGTTCCGGTGAAGGTGCTTCCGCATGCGACGCCATACCTCCGCGGAATCATTCCGTGAACGGCTGACCGGCCGGTTACCCGAAATCGGCCCGGCATACGCAAGGATATTGCCTGGAGTCAGGATCACCTCGGCCGGCGGATCGGAAGGGATGCTTCGCGCGACCCCGAGAATAACCACATTGAACATGGCTTGCGGAGATTCGGGATCGGCCATGCAATAGCGCAAATCGTTACGCCAAACCGGCCAGATTATCGCCCGACGCGCCGTCCAGTAAACCGCACGCAACGAATCTTTCAGATCGGCGATCGACCAGGCCATACCAGGCTCTCCCAAACCATTTGCTCGAAATCCCCTACGATACTGTATCACTCAATCATCGGATTATACCATATCGTGTTGCGAATTTCCTTGAGACGAGGGAAAACGATGATTGATATTGCCGAGTACCCATCGACTTGTTGAAAGGATAGGGGCCGAGTAGCGGACATACACAGGCGAGACGCCGGTGCCACACCGCTTGCCAGCTACACCTGTCGCGAACGGCACGCCCAGTACCGTGGGATGCGGTGGAATTATTCGTGCAAAGCGGCGAAGAGTTTTTCGGCAGCTTGTTCGCCGGAGTGGACACAATCGGGGATGCCGACGCCGCTGAAGCCGTTGCCGGCAAAGGCGATGGTTCGCCGGGCGGCCAGGCGCTGCTCGATCCGTCGCACGTTAAGCAGATGGCCTACGGGATATTGCGGCATCGACAAAGGCCAGCGGTACAGGTCGGTAAACTCCGGCTCGCCTTGCAGGCCGATCAGTTCCCGCAGGTCCGTCATGACCGCCCGGTACAGGGAATCGTCGTCCAGAGCATACACGTCCGGCTGCAAGGCTCCGCCGAGAAAGGCCCGCATCAGAATCCGATCGGCCGGGGCCCGGTCCTCGAACTTGATGCTGCTGAAGGTGACGGCGATGATCGTGCGTCGTTCGCTGAAAGGCACCACGAAACCGAAACCGTCCGGCAAGCGGCCGAGCTGCGCGCGACGGACGGCCAGCGAAAGGGTGGCCGACGAGGCGTAGGGGATGGCCGCCAGGTCGTCGGCCAGCGTGGCATCCAGATCGCGAACCAATCCGCCGGTGACATGGGCGGGGGTGGCCACGATCAAACCGTCTGCGGATTCATGGCGGCCGTCACGAAATCGCACCCGCCAGGTTGTATCAACGTAGTCGATCGTTTCGGCCGACCGGCCGAGCTGAACCGCGTCGGTGGGCAGCCGGTCGGCGAGGGCATTCACCAAAGTGTCCATGCCATCGCGGAAGGCCACGAACATGCTGTAGCGGGCTCCGCTGTCGACGTTGGCCTGCGCCGCGCGTGCGGCCGGCATCTGCTTGCGCATCGCCCGGATGAGGCTGCCGTATTGGGCCTCCATCTCCAGAAAGCGAGGCATGGTGGTTCGCAAACTGAGCTTGTCCGGATCGGCCGTGTAAATCCCGCCGACCAGCGGCTGAGCCACCCGCTCCAGGGCTTCCCGCCCGAAACGCCGGCGAACGAACGAGCCCAGGCTTTCGTCGTCGTCGGGGCCGAGCGGTTTAGCCGGCAGCAGCAGGTCCATGCCCATCCGGAATTTGCCCGGCCAGGAGAATAACCGGCTGGTCACGAAGGGCATAATGCGGGTCGGGGCCAGCAGCAGAAAACCCTCGGGAATCGGGTACATGCGTCCGCGACGGACCACGAACGTACGGCGGCAGGCCGGGTTGGTCGGGATCAGTTGCTGTTCGATGCCGAGGCGTCTACTCAAGGCCAGGCCCCACGGCTTGGCGGTAATGAACGAATCGGGTCCGCCTTCGATGAGCAAGCCGTCTTTTCGCCTGGTAACGATCGAGCCGCCGAGCCGGTCCAGCCCTTCGATCAGTTTCAGGTCGAGCGGGCGCGCGGCGGCCGCGGCCAACTCCGTCAGGCGATGGGCGGCGGCCAGGCCGGCAACCCCTCCGCCGATAATCAGAATGCGTTTACACTGGTTGAGGCTGTCGGCCATGTCCGCCCTTACGCTCCGTTGTGTTCGTGGACCACGTCGACCAGGATTCGTACGTTATCCACCGGAGTGTCCGGCAATATTCCGTGGCCGAGATTGAAAATGTGTCCCGGCCTCTCGCCGGCGCGTTCGAGGATGGTTTCGGCTGCGTTAATGATCGTCGGCCGATCGCAGCACAATACCACCGGGTCGAGATTGCCCTGTACGGCGGTGTCGTATCCGATCGCGGCCCAGGCGTCGGCCAGATTGACCCGCCAGTCGAGGCTGAGGACATCGGCCCCGAGATCGCGTACGGCCTGAAGCAGAATCCCTCCATCGGCCGCGAAATGGATGATCGGGATGCCCGGCTTCAAGGCGGAGATCAGGTGTTGCGTGTGCGGCAGGACGTAATGGCGGTAGTCCTCCTCGCTCAGGCAGCCGACCCAACTGTCGAAAATCTGCACGGCCTGCACGCCCGCGTCGATCTGGCCGTTGAGATAGCCGGCCGACGCACAAGCTATCTTGCCCATCAGTATATTCCAGGTCTCCGGGTCGCTATACATCAGCGACTTGGTGTGTTGAAAACGCCGACTGGCCCCGCCCTCGATCATGTAGCTGGCGACGGTAAACGGCGCACCACAAAAACCGATTAAGGGCGTCTGGTAAGGCAAGGCCCGTCGCACCATCCGGACTGCATCAAAGACGAAGCCCAACGATTCCGAGGCTTCGACCGAGCGGAGCTTGCCCACATCGCCGGGCGTCCGAATCGCGGGGGACAACGATGGACCGTAGCCCTCCTGAAAATCCAACGTAAGGCCCATCGGCTCGGCGATCAGCAGGATATCGGCGAAGAGGATGGCAGCGTCGAAACCGAGCTGCTCGATAGGCATCACGGTTACTTCGGTGACCAGTTCCGGCCTTTTGCACATCTCCAGGAAGGCGTGTTTTTCACGGATTTTGCGGTAATCGGGCAGATAGCGGCCGGCCTGGCGCATCAGCCAGATGGGTGTGTAGTCCGTTCTCTCCCGGCGACAGGCCCGCAGGAAAGAGCTGTTGTGCAGTGCTTCCGAATTCATCGCCTTCTCATCAACGACCAGGAACACACCGGTTCCGGCTTCAAGATTGATAACCCTGAGCCTTCCAGCAGGCCACCCAATGGCCGGGTTGAACCTCATTCAATTCCGGTTCCCGGGTCCGACAGGTCGCGTCCTCAGCCCCCAGCGGGCAACGCGGATGGAACTTGCACCCGGACGGGAAATGCAGCGGGTTGGGCACGTTTCCGGGGATCACATCGAGCCGCTGCTTTTTGTCCCCCAGCCGCGGGATACTGCGGAACAACCCTTGAGTATAGGGGTGCAGAGGGTTTTTGAACAACTCCGTCACTTCCGCCCGCTCGACGATCTTGCCCGCGTACATCACGCAGACCTCGTCGGCGACCTCGGCCACCACGCCGAGATCGTGCGTAATCAGTAGGATGCTCATATTCCGCCGCTTCTGGAGGTCGCGGAGTAGATCGAGAATCTGGGCCTGGATGGTTACGTCGAGGGCGGTGGTCGGCTCGTCGGCGATCAGGATGAACGGGTTGCACGACAAGGCCATGGCGATCATCACCCGCTGGCGCATGCCCCCGGACATCTGGTGTGGGTACTCTTGGACCCGCTGTTGGGGGGCAGGGATGCCGACCTGGCCGAGTACCTCTATGGCCAGGTTCCAGGCGGCCCGGCCCCGGAGGTTCTGATGCAGCTTGATGGCCTCGACGATCTGGTCGCCCACCGTGTAGACCGGGTTAAGCGAGGTCATCGGCTCCTGGAAAATCATCGCGATTCGGTTGCCGCGGATGTCCCGCATACGTCTCTCGCCAACAGTGGCTAGGTCGAGCCCCTCGAAGTCTATCTGGCCACCGACGATGCGGCCGGGCGGGTTGGGCACCAGCCGCATGATGGACAAAGCGGTAACGCTCTTGCCGCAGCCGCTTTCTCCTACGAGGGCCATTGTCTTGCCCCGCCCCAGCGACCAGGAAACCCCATCTACCGCCTTGGCTACCCCGTCCTCGGTATGAAAATAGGTACGCAGGTTGCGGATATCGAGCAGAACCTCACCGTTGGGTTGTTGCACGGTCAAATCCTCAACTGGGGATCCAGTGCATCGCGCAGTCGGTCCCCAAAAATATTCAAAGCCAACACAATCAGAAACATCGCTCCACAGGCAGCGATGACTTCCCACCATCGGCCGACCACCAGATCCATTCGGGCGGCGTTGATCATCGTCCCCCAACTGGGGGTGCCCACGTCC
Source organism: Phycisphaerales bacterium (assembly GCA_012729595.1). GTDB lineage: Bacteria > Planctomycetota > Phycisphaerae > UBA1845 > PWPN01 > JAAYCU01. The sequence continues at coordinate 17,048 of JAAYCU010000111.1, read as the reverse complement.
ACGCCCAACCCGAGAAAAGATAAAATGACCTCAGCGGAGATCGCTCCCACGAAGCCGATGGTAAAGTTGATAATCGCCAGATGCATCAGATTAGGTACGATGTGCCGGAACATGATCCGGAGATGCCCCGCCCCGGCGGCCCGGGCGGCGGTCACGTAGTCCAAATTTTTTATTTTCAACGTTTCCGCCCGCACCAGCCGGCAGGTTCCGATCCAGCTCATGATCCCCAGGGCAACATACAGGCCGTGAATACCGGTCAGATCAATCGCGAAAGCCGTATCCCGAAAAAGGACCACGTTTTGAAAGGCGAATTTGATGGCGATCAGCAGAATGATTCCCGGGATGCTGGCCAGGGTGTTGTAGAACCAGACCACCAGATCGTCGATGCGTTTCCCATAATACCCCGCCAGGACGCCGAGCATCAGGCCGAGAGGGACGGCAATGGCGTTGGCCATGAATCCCACGGTCATGGAGACCTTGGCCCCGAGCATGGTCTTGGCGAACACGTCGCGACCGAAGACATCCGTACCGAACCAGTGGGCCCATGAGGGCGGTTGATTACGTAACTCATAATTGATGGAAGTTTGGAAATCGGGCCACCAGAAACCGGCCAACACGGCGATGACGGCGTAGAGGACGATGATGGCAAAGCAACCCACGGCCATCGGGTCGCGAGCCAGCCGGCGTACGGCGTCCTGCCCCAGGCTCCGCCCGGGGCGTATCGTCGTCTCCTCGATTTGATGCGTCGCCTCCAACACGCTCATGACAACTGGACCCTCGGATCGAATAGCGCGTAACTGACGTCGGTTGCCAGGTTGCCCAGAACATAAATCAAGGCGGTCAGAAAGGTCAGACCGCTGACGATCGGCTCGTCACGATTGTTGATACTGCTCAGAAGCAGATCCCCCAGCCCCGGTACCCCGAAAAAAGTTTCCAGCAGAAGACTGCCCATGATTAAAAACGGGATCGCCAGGATCAGATTGGTCAGGATCGGCAGCATACAGTTCCGCAGAATATGCTTGAACATGACCCCCGGTAGGGGAACACCCTTGGCTCGGGCGGTACGCACGTAATCGCGATTGGCCTCATCGAGGATGACCGTCCGGTAGAAACGCACGCTGTATCCCAGACCGGCGATCACCGCAATGCCCACGGGCACGAATATATTGAGGGGATTAGCCAGACCGTAAGCCATGGTCGGCTTGATCTGAAACATCAGCCATTGCCCGCCGATGATAAAAGCCAGATATGGGACACACATTCCCAACACAGCCAGAAAGACGCCGACATGATCGATCAGGCTGGCCCGGTAGTAGGCCACGATGGTACTGATGACCATAGCCAAAGCCCACCCCAGGGCCATGGCCGGGACGGTGATGGCCAGGCTGTACGGAGCCCGTTCGATCACGGTTTGAATAAGCATATCGTTGGTGATCAGGCTGCGGTTCTGGAACGTGAGGGTCCGGGAAAAATAATGAACCAACTGGGCATCCCAGAAGGCCCGAGGCTCGTTCAGGTTCACGATCAGCGGCTTGTCGTAACCGTATTTTTGCATCCATTCCGCCCGCTGTTGAGCGGTGGCCCGAGGGCCCAGGTGGGCGGCGGCGATATCGCCGGCTACCACGCGGAATAACAGGAACGTGATCAGGAGCACGCCGCCCACGGTAAACACGGCTTGTGTCAATCGGCGAACTATATAGGGGCCCATGTTAACGTCCCCCCTGCATGCGTCGCCGTTCCAGATCGAGACGCAGATATTTGGTCGTTCCGTAGGCGAACGGATGTCGCTTGTAGTTGTGAACCCAATCGTATACGAGCAGATAAACCAGCGGCTCGCTGAGCAACAGAATCGGACAATCCTCGTTGAGCATGTGGATCATATCGACATAGACTTTTTCGCGTTCGGGCGAGTCACGCATGGATCGGATACGGTCATAGGCTGCGTCGAAATCAGGATTATGATAATTCGTGTTATTGGTGCCTTTCTCGATATTCGGGCCGTAGAAAAGCTGAAGGAAATTCTCCGCGTCCGGCAAATCGGCGTGCCAACCCATGGTATAGAGCTGGCATTGCTTGTTATGCACCTTCTGCTGGAGGGTGGGCCAGTCGTTGAGTACGATCTTGACCCGGATGCCGATCGGTTCGAATTGCTGTTGGATAAACTCGCCCATACGACGAAAAAGCTCGTCACGGCCGCCAATGTCGATGGTAATTTCCGGAATACGTCCGTCGGCCTCGAGGTGTCCGGCCGCGGCCAGTTCCTGCCGGGCCTGCTCCAACCGGGCCTGAGCTGCTTGTGGATCATAGCGGTAATAGGGGCCGGGACCGGCCGGCTCATGGGTGGGGAAGGACCGGGGCAGAATATTAACGGCCCGCTGTCCTCGCCCGTTGGACAGCACTTCAATGTAATCTTCCACGTTGAAAGCCAGGCACATCGCCTGCCGCAGGGCCCGGCTCGACCCGACCACCGCGTCGTCCATGTTGAAGGCCAGCCAGAATACGGCCGGATAATCGAATTTGACCAGGCGAATGCCCTGTTCCTGCCATTTGTCCAGCAGGGCACGCTCTGGGTTGATGACCATGGAAAAAGCATCCGGGGGAATGCTGCCCACGTCCTCCTGCCGGCTCAGAAAACGCAGCCAGGATGGAAGATCCTCCAAGATACATTCATAATACAGAACATCGATAAAAGGCAGCGGCGTTCCGGCATTCTCTAGCAGGCCCGCCTCCGCATCTCCTTCCTCCCCCTCCAAGGGATAGAAGCCGTGGTTGTATTCGGGGTTTCTTTCGAACACCATGCGGCTGCCCCGGTCCCAGATGGTCAGCCTGTAAGGCCCCGTGCCAACCATTTGTTCCGGGCCGGTGATTTGCGGGGTCCGCCGAGTCATGGGGATTTCTCGTCGCCTACCGGACCCGTCCGGTTCTGTCATTAAATGGTAGTCCACAAGTTCCCGGGGGATCGGAGCGTAGGTGTTCATCGCCAGCACATAGACCAATTGCGGGTAAGGGGCGACTAACGTTATCTGCAAGGTCAATGCATCCAGGGCACGGACGCCATCCACCTCAAGATCGTAACGCGAGAAATCCCCTTCCCTGTATGTAGAAGTCTGTTCCCGATAGGCATCAAGCCCCACGATTCGATCGCTCAGGAATGACCATGCCAAGGAGGTCTGGAGATGAAAATCCGCTGCCCGTTTGATCGCCAGCACGAAGTCCTCCGCACGCACTTCGCGGGTTTTCGGTCGGCCGTCCGATTCCTGGCCGAAGCATGGGTTACGCGCGTAACGGATATCCGGCTTGAGACGGATGGTATAGACCAGCTCGTCCGCGGTAACTTCCGGCATGGCCGCGGCCAGCTCCGGTATCAGTTCTACCGGACGTTTAAGGTAATGGTAGGTATACAGGGATTCGTAGACTTGCCCCTGCATGGCAGCACTGGTTGTGTCTCCGCAGGTGGCCGGATCGATCGTCCGGACCTTGGCAGAATAGGAGTTGTATAAGACCGTCTTGCCCGCATACCGGTCCTCATGGCGAAGCGCAAGGAACAGAACCGGGGCAAAGACAAGGGTCAACACGATCAGCAGGGAGATGATATAGACTTTCAGCAAGGATCAGTTCCCCGTTTTTGGATCGAACGCATCGCGCAACCCGTCGCCCAAGAAGTTCAACCCTAACAGGGTAACACTCAACAGCCCGCAGGGAAAGACCAGCAACCACCAGAAGCTTTCCACGTTGTTGATCGCGGTCACGCCGTCGGCGGCCAGGTTGCCCCAGCTCGGTACTGGCGGCTGCACGCCGATGCCCAGAAAACTGAGAAAAGATTCCTGCAGAATGGCTTGGGGGATGGTCAGGGTGGCGTAGACCACGATCGGGCCCACCAGATTGGGCAATAAATGCCGCCACAGAATGCCCACCGGCCCGACGCCCATGGCGCGGGCGGCCTCAACGAATGGCTGGGCTTTCAGCGAAAGCACTTGGCCGCGGATTACTCTAGCCATGGTCAGCCAACTAACCGCTCCGATGGCCACGAACAGAATCACGATATTCGCCGCCCGTGCTCCGCCCAGGAATGAGCGCAGCGGGTTTTCAAAGGCCATCTTGATCAGGATTACCAGAAGGATGTACGGAAGGCCGTAAAGGATATCCACGAAGCGCATGAGCAGGGCGTCCGTGCGTCCGCCGGCCAGGCCGGCCAGGGTGCCCCAGGTTACGCCCACCAGCACGCTGATGGCCGCCGCCGCCAGCCCGACCACCAGGCTGATCGCACCCCCTAAGGCACAACGAGCCCATAATGGCCGTCCCAACAGGTCCGTGCCGATCGGTGGACTGGCTGTCGGCGATTGCCGGGAGGTTTCCAGATTTTGAGCGTCGTAACGTGACAGGGACCATGGCAAAGTCGCCACACAACCGGCCGTGATGGCTCCGAGTAGTATCAAGCTACCCACTGCCGGTCGGTTTCGCTTGAAGGATCGCCAGCGGCGATCGGGGGGCTTGTTTGCTTGGCCTATGGACTCCTGCTCCAATAGTTTCACTCCTGGTCTGGCGGGTTTTCAGTATCGCTCGCGGTGGCTTCTACGTCGATGAAGTCGTCATCGCGACGATAATCGACCGGCGGGCAACGGCCCACTACCAGGTGGGCTTGAAACCGGTTTTTCAAATAACGCCGAACCGCGCCGCGGGTTGAACCGATCAACAGTAGAAACCCAGCCACGTCGGTTAGTATTCCCGGCGTAATCAGCAAGGCGCCCGCGATCAGTATCAGCAAAGCATCGATCAGGCGGTCGCCGGGGAGTTGCCCCGCTTGTAACGCCTGTTGGATGCTCGTAAACGTTTTTATGCCCTGATGCCGGGCCAGGGCGGCACCCAGCATGCCGGTGGTCACCACCAGAACGATCGTATTCCAGGTGCCGATATACGCGCCGATTTTGATCAATATGCTTAACTCGATCAAAGGGATGATCGTGAACAGGATGAATAATCGAAACAGCATATCGGTGTCTTCCCGGAACCTTATGCCTCTGCTTGATCGCGGCTGACGTTCATCCGGCTATCGTTTGCTTAACGGTCCCGGAGTTGTCCTGGTCCAAGAACGCCTTCCTGTCCGCGCAAACGCTGCTCGCGTTCTTTGCGGGCATCGTCCGGCTGAGCCATTCGTGGGTTGGCCGCCCGAAAGGCCTCCATGCCCTCCGGTACCGGGAAGGCCTTTTCGAAAACCAGGCCCTCACGTTCACACTCGGCCATCAATGCCGGGGCGATATCGTCGTAACTCCATTGCCGCACCTCATTGTGCTGAGCTTCTAGGATCCAGACCGCGGAGCGCAAGGGCAATGGCAGCGAGGAATCAAGTACTAAATCGGCCAAGGCTTCGGCCCACAGGCGAACCAGCGGAGGTAAACGCTGCCGACCGATGAAATCGCCTTCCTGCGATTTCTCGTATTGTTCGTGAAGATATTTTATGCTTTCGATGGCTTCGTAAAACTCCGCGTCCATGCCGTTGGCCAGATTTAAGTAGGCTTGGCGCATCTGCTGGTAGCATAAAATCCGTACCCCGGGCAGATGGTCCAAATAATCTTGTAATTCGTATTTGATGAAATCATCCAGCCCCATGGTATAAAACCATTTGGGCTTTCTGGTAAAGGGGTCAGGGTAGTTGTCTGCCAAAAAACGCAGGTAGCGATTCGCCTGTTCCTTCTTGCCCTCGAAATAAAGCGCAATTATTGCCAAGTGCAGGTTGTTCACATGTCCGTCACGCAGGATTTCCGCCGTAACCCGGCCGGCCTGGGCGTCTTCCTCCTCGGCTTCGGAGTGCCGAGGACCGTATTCCAGATATTTCTGGTGCCAGGCCTCGATAAACCGCGTGTCCGGCATGAGGGTGATGAACGATTGCATGGGCTTTTCCGGATTGAGGCGAAACAGTAGGCGACCGTTTTTCATCATGTCCGCCAGACTGAACAGCGCAATACGATCCGTGGCCAACAAATCAAAGGGCTTTATATTTGTTACTCCACCAGCCTGCTTGGCGCCATACAAGCCCCAGTATAAAGACTGGGCCCAGGGAGTACGCCAGTCGATCGGGAGTTTCTGGCCTGCGACCAGCCGGTCCGAGATTTCGAACATGAATTTTGGGTCCATTTTGTACTGCTCACGCAGCACTTTGGCTCGCAGGTAGGCTAGTAACGCAGCGAAATCAGCGGGTGGGGCGGTCTCGAAAAAGACGTGCAGTTCGTGTTCCCTCTCCTGTTCCGCGGGCGGTTGTACCAGCAGACCACGCAACATCCGGGAACGGTTGTAGACCGTGTAAGGCAGAAAAAAACTTTTCTCAAGGGGGTGCTCGATGCGATCGACACTCGTGCCGGCATGCACATTGATGTTCAGATCGTTGAGTCTGGAGACCAGCTCGGCCACCCCGGGACGCTGCTGAATTACCTCGTCAAGACGATCCGGGGCCTCGGCGACGGGACGAAACCATTCCACCACCTCATGGTCGCTGACCGCCGCCGGGGGGGCTCCGAGCAGTGTTTCCATCGTGGCCGCCCACTGGCGTTTGTAATCCCAATGGAAATCATCGGTTATCCCTCCCACCTTGTGGAACCATATCCAAGCCAGACGATGGTAGAGCGCGATTGATCGCGGATTATTCGGGATACCCTCGTCGCGGAGCAGTCGGATACCGTTATACACCCATTGCCAACGCTCCGGTGCGGTGTGCGTGCCCACGGATATATTGTAGGACAGGTTCCACGCCTGGAAGTCCCAGACGGCTGGGAACCGCGGTTGAATCGTACATATCCACTTGGCCAACTGGTGCGATTGGAAGTATTTGCCTTCCTGCTTAAGGTTTTCGGCCTTGTTCCAGAGGATATCGACCGCCAGGCCCCGGAAAGTTGCTCCCACCGCGCTTACCCAGGCATATTCAGGCGGCAGATCCTTGTAGATGTTGGAGTGCATGGTCAACTCCAACTCCTCTCGTTGCCGGTTGATCGGAGCCTGTAAAGCGGCGGCCAGAGTGATACAGGTGGCCGCTCCGAGCAAGGCCGATACCTGGACCCAACTCGAGCGCCGTTGGGCCTCCAGCCGCTCAATTACATATTGTCCACGAGTTTCAAGGGTGGACACGATATATACACCTTTCGAAAAAACGGTCAGCGTTCAGCTTCCGGTACTCAAGGGTCAGACCCGGCTCTCGACTTACGTATTGCATCCGGCAATCAAACCACGACCTGGGCCAGTTCGCGTTTGGTAAAAACCGTACAGCCCGCCAAGACCAGCAATAGCCCCTTGATGAAAATTAACTCCACGAATGAAAGCATTACCCACATCAGCGTGACTACCTGGCCGGATACCATGTTTCCGATAGGGTCGTAACGGGAAAAATCCGGAATTATCCAGAGCAATGCACGGCCGGTGATCAGCGAAAAGATATTGTACATCCGGGACGGGGTACTGCCTGTTTCCGCTCCCTTATCGGTCCATTGGATCGCATCGTTTAGGAACCCGTGGCCTATCGCAACCAGAAGAATCATTAAGCAGAGGACGCAGGCCACCGGAAAAGACAGAAAACTGGAGGCCAGCAATCCCAGGGCGGCCAGGAAAGCCAGCCTGCACCAGATGATGCACAAGGCCCTGAATAGGTTCCAGCCGAACGATCCGATGCCGTACAGTAGTTCAAGACTATCTTCGCCCGTGAATATCAGCGTATCCGGCTGAGTTAGATTAGCCAGTCGCAGGTGCAGTACGCCCTGATTATTAATCGCCGATTTCGGGACTTGCAGGACATGGTATCGCTCCGCGACAAAATCGCTTTCCAGCTCGCGGGTCACCGTGTTGACGTCGCTAAGGTCTCCGGCTTGCCAAAGCATGCGAAACATCACATGATCTGTGCCCGCCGGACTGGCCGGCTGGATTCGCACCTGAATGGTCCCTGGATCCTCCCGGTTTACCAGGGGCGCATCGAAGCGATATTCTCGCCATTGCCCGGGCCCGATAGAGCGCCAGCCTCGTCGGATATCAAAGAGGCGTTGCTCACGGATCAACGCCATTTCCGCCGCGGAGGTCTGGCTGAAATGGCCCTGTTCACGCATCTGCTGTTCCCAGTCTCGCAGGATTACATCGAAATTCGGCTCCTGTGGCCTTTGCGTATAGCGTGCAGTTAGAACCTCTGATTCTACCGCTTCACGATCTCCGGGAATATCCGTAGGCAACGTCCGCAGATACCAGGTGAAGCCTGCGATACTCAATCCAGCGATAAGCAGAATCATTGTGTTCAATGTCGCGATACCCAGCCATTTACCCAAAAAGAAGTGCCAGCGGGGGATCGGCTTGCTGGCCACCATGAAGATCTGCTTGTTCTGGATTTCGTTGGACAGGGCCGAGCAGGATAAAAACACGGTCAACATGCTCAGCATGAAGGTCATCGCCCCCAAGGCGTAGCTTAGGAAACTCTGCACTCGACTCTTGAGGGTAACCCCGTCGCCGGCCACCATGAAAGGCAGGGTGAGCATCAGCAGCGCAATAATAGCGATGAAGACCAAGGCGATCTTCATACGAATACCTTCGGCGATCATGTGTCGGGCTACCGCCCAGATACGTGACATTGCGTGTCACTCCCTGTGATGGCCATTCATAATACTGAAGCCGAACAGGCCGGGAATCATAACCCATGTTACCTGTCGATCAGAGGCTCATTGTCATCACTTGCCTTATGTTCGGTACGGTTCAGTCCGCGAGGATCAGTATTTTTATTTCGCGAGGAAGCGCCCAGCAGGTCTTCGATAACTCCCCGATTCACCGTTTCCGTTGTCACCTCCGGTGAAGGCGATGTTTCGGTCGGGATATCCTCGCTCGACGCTGGGACTTTCCTGCGGACCAACTCCTCGATTATCTCCTTGGTCGGTTCTTCAGTCGGTAACGGTGGTGCAACGGGAGCTATCGGTTGGCTCTTGGTAGCCGCGGCGGAGATAAGCGATTCTACCAGTCGCTCGCCTTGCGGTTCAGAGTCGGCCAGGAATTCGGCGATTCGTCCGCCGGAAGCAGCCCCCGAAGTGCTCGGTCGCGTCTTTTGGGCTTCGCGCACTATACGCAGGAAAAATGTTTCCAAGCGGTCCGACGGCGTTGAAACGTCGACAAGATGCTTGTGTTGTTGTTCGAGTATCTGGCGGATCTGTTGTATGGTTGGCTCGTCCAGTTTGTCCGTGGTGATCTGAGTCAGATCTTTCTGGCTAAGCAGTTCGCGCACACTGCCCAGGGCTTGAGTGCGCCCGCCGTACATGACCATTACTCGTTGGCATACATCCTCGACGTCGGCCAGCAGGTGGCTGCATAGCAGAATGGTCTTTTTCTTTTCCCGGTTCAGAAAGGCCACCAGATCCTTAATCTCTCGTGTGCCGATAGGGTCCAGGCCGGTGGTTGGCTCGTCCAGGATGAGCAGATCGGGGTCATTGATCAGGGCCTGGGCCAGACCGATACGCCGGGCCATGCCCTTGGAATACTCGCCCACCCGGCGCCGCGATTCGCGGGTCAGGCCGACCATCTCGAGCAACTGCTCCACTCGCCTCCGCCGCTCGGGACGCGGAATACGGAACAACTGTCCGTAATAATCCAGCGTTTCCCGGGCGTTGAGAAAACGGTAGAGATAGGACTCCTCCGGCAGGTAGCCGATTCGATCCTTGACGATCACGTCCGTAGGGGCTCGGCCAAGGATGTTGATCCGCCCGCGGGTCGGATACAACAGTCCGAGCAGCATTTTGATGGTCGTGGTCTTGCCCGAGCCGTTGGGCCCCAGCAGCCCAAACACCTCGTTACGATGGATGTCCAGGTTCAGCCGGTCCACCGCGACCACCCGCGGTCGGTACCAGAAATCCCTGAAGATTTTGGTTAGTCCGGCCGTCTGTACGACGGATTGGTTTTTTTCCCGCATGTTTATCCCGTCAAACAGGGTGACACATCCGTTTAGCCGCCTCTTCGTATCTGCTCGGTCCGTTCCCTTTCGGCCTCGCGGATTTCCACCGGATCTTTATTAAGCCATAAATTGACCGTCTTCTGCCCCGGCGGTAGCAGCCACTTGCTGACCCCGGGCATGGTGTACAACTGATGCAGCATTCTCTGACGCAGCACTTCCCTGAGCAGTTCCGGATTCCGTCGATACTCGGGCAGCAGGCTCGCGAATTGGTTTGTTTCCGCCAAAGTGTCCTGAATTATCTTGCTGGCCTCGCTACGGGCCAAGTGGATCAGGCCGCCGGCATTTCCCGTGGCCTTATCGTCGAGCAACCGATGGATTTCATCGATAGTAGATATCCATTCCGGGCTTTCCTCCTTAACCATATCCAGGCGGCGAATTTGGGCGTCCAGATCCTCCCAGGCCGGCCCGGCCGCGGCGTTCAGCTTCTCCACCTTTTCCTTGTTCGCCCCCTGAATCAATTCGTTGCGTTGCTGTTCGGCCTGCATCACATTGTTGAACTCGAAGGCCGTTTGCAGCGGGTAATGGGACCGCTCGGCGGAAACCTGATCCAGAATGATCCCGGTATCGAGCCGGTCGAGGGTCTGCTGTGCCCGCTTCTGGATTTCGGCGGCCAGCAGGCCGGGTGTTTTCCAGACAACCTCCATCGTTGTCCGGGCGGCCTCGGCCACTGCTGCGTTCTGCAAAACTTTCTGCAACAACTGTTTTTCGGCGTCTTCTTCGGTGTTTTTAAAGTTATCGCCCACGTGGCTAACGCATTTAACCGCGTCGGCGATGCGATATTGGGCCGTAAACTGCAAATGCATTATCGCCTTGTCACCGGTCAGTAAGGCCCCCTCGAATTCCGGATCCAGCGTCTCTGACCGGGCGGTCAATTCGCTGAGCGGCCGGGTAGTATCCGCCTCCCGCAATCTCAGCCAGAAATCGTCAATGCTGATCGTTCTGGGGGAGGTGGGTACCTTGGTTCTACTGTCAATCGGTAGAGGCCAGGCGAAATGCAGACCCGGTTGACGGGGTGGAGTCAGCATATGCCCGAAACGAGAGACTACCGCTACCTGGTTCTGGTCGACGATAAACACGCCGCTCAGCAAATAGGCGACGAAGACGAGCAGCATGACGAACTTCAAAACCCAGAAGCTGGCGCGCAGTGCATCGGCTAGCGATTGGCTGGCCACGTCCAACGGCTCTTCCACCGTTGGGAGCGGTTTCTCCAGGGGTTGGTCCGGCGGGCTGATCGAATGGTCCACATGGTCTTGCAAGGTGGTCACTCCCTGTATACGTCGTCGGTCGTGCGATCGGCAGTCCTGAATCCTCGTCGATTATTTAACGTCCAACACGCTGGGGTCCGGGGGGGCGTTTGCTCCGCTCGGACTTGCGTTCGACGACGACTCGCGCAGGATATCGAACGGCGAGACCAGTTCCCACAAAATCGTCGTGCGTTTCTTAAGGATTTCCGGCAGGTATTGGATCTTCAGCAGAAATTCCGCCAGGGCCTCGTCTTCACTGAGTACTTGGTTGTACTGGGCAGCCCGGCGTAGCCCCTCCGCTCGGATTTCCGAGGCCTTACGTTCAGCGAACGACATGATTGTGCTGGCGATGGCTTCGGCCTCGTCGGTGATCTTCTTGGCTTCCGATTTGCCCTGACTGGTGTACCCGGCGGCCAGCGCCTGCCGCTCCTTCTTCATAGCCTCGAATACTGTCTGGGTGATCTGGGCCGGCAAGGCGAGTTTTTCTATGTTGACCGAAACCGCTTCTATACCGTACAGCTTGCGCACTACCGGCTGGATCGCTTCCTGTATCTTGCTCTCGATTTCGTCGTACTTCAGTTCCTCCGGATTCACCGAAACCAGGTTGGCGAATTCGTACTGACCCATCACCGTCTTCTGGTAGTCACGCACTTGTGTTCGGAGATTTATGGACGCGGTTTGCATGTCTCCGCATCGAACACTGAACAAGTACGGATCGTCAATGCGCCATTCAACGGTCGTGGTCAGGATGACGTTCTTGCCGTCCTGGGTCGGCAATTCCTCGCCCGGCAAAGAGTAAATCTGGATCCGATTGTCGTATGTGGTAACCTGCTGGATCGGCCAGGGCCATTTCCAGTAGAGGCCCGGTTGTTTGATCACGTCCCGGGATTCTCGCCGGCGGGGATCGGATATTGCAAGGATATTGTCGGCAACCTGTACCGAATAAGGACGGCCCTGATCGTCGAATTCCCAGTGTTCGCCTGGTAAAACAACCCGGACCGTAATCTCATTCGAGATATCCACCTGATTTTGCCGGAAGGCTTCCCGCAATTTGCTCGGCAACGTACCCTCGTCCAGTTCCATCGATTGCCCGTCATCCATGATGCTGAACAACAAGCCCGGTGGCTGGATTCGTCCGAAGGTCCGCACCAAGGCGCACTGGTTGTAACGTACCTGGAAGGATATCATGTACCAACCCAGGATGATTACCAGCAGGCCACCGGCGATGACGGAAGGTAAACTGCGTTTCATCGTAAGACTATCTCCCTTGGCCGTAAATCGACTTTACTATTCTTTTTCCCCCAGAACATCGAGGCCGACGGTGCGGCTGTCCTGAAGGTTCAGGTTAAAGGTATGCAAATCACCGTCCGCAGCGAAAATGTATTTCCGCGCCGCGTCCGTGGCTCCCGCCAGGGTGGCCAGATATTTCCGCAAACGATAGGCCGCAGGTGCGGCATTTTTGTTCTTGATCTCCTCCCGGAAAAGGGCCGCCCAGCCGTGAGCCTGGTTTTCCGATTGCCATCGATCCGCCCGGGACTGCATGATTTTCCCGGCGGCTTCGCCGCCCACCCCGGCACCTTCGGCTCCGGAAAACAGGCGGTCAACCAAGTTCCGGGCAGCCTGTCGCTCCTCCTCGCTGGAAGATGCGTCGGACTCCGTTCGGTTCATTGCCTTGATCGCTCCGTAAAGCTCTTCGGCCTGTTCCTTGCTGCCGGCTGTCATGGTTAAAAGCTGTGCCCATTCCCGATCCGCATCCCTTTTGGCGGCTTCCTTCTGCTGTTCCGCCCCGATCACCTCCTGGAAGGCCTGGGCCACGTCGGCCTCTATCGGTGGATGTACCCCTAATAAGCCGAAAAAGACCACCTCAACGCCCAATCCGGCGCGATCTGCTTTTCGCTGAATCTCCGACCATATCCGTTGCTCCAGCGACCCCCGTTGGAAACCAAGCAATCCTAGTACGTCCATGCTTGCGCAATGACACGTGATTTCCCGTTCGACAATGGTCTTGAGCATCCGCACGGGATCCTCGAATGTTCGCAGCCATTGGTACGCGTCGCGGATACGGTATTGCAACATTCCCGCCACTCTTAACTGGCTGACCGCGACTGCCTGGCTGGAACGTCCGGAACGCGGGGTGCTCGAATCGGCCCTGGCCGATATCCCGATCGCCTCTCCAGGCTCATCAAAATTCAGAAACGCGGCCAATTTCGGGGTGGCCACCAACACATTAAGATGTGGTTCCATCTCGTGTTCATTGGTCCACAAAAGTAGTTCACTCTGCCGCTTTTTGTCCTGAGGCGGCGGTTTGTCACCTGCTTCCAACGTATGGATACGTCGCGTGGGCACATGCGTGGCGATTTCTACGGGCCAAGGCCACTTGAAATGCAAACCGGGAGGAAGCACCGCCCGCTTTTTCCCGAAACGCTCGACCACTACCTGTCCGTCAGCGTCGCCTATCACGACGCAACTGGCCAGAAACATGGTAAATACGCCGAACCCAATCAGTGGCAGGGCGGAACGCTCGAGGAGTTTGTAAAACCAGGTTGAGGAAACCTCGAAACCGAACTGATAATTGATGGCCTCGGCGATAGAGCGGGCGATCCCTCCGGGCTCGGTGAATAAACCGAGTAGCCGGCTATCGAATGGTGGGCGGGGTTCCTCGTCTGGAGACCGCGGCCGGTAGTAATCCAAGACGAAATTCAAGGTGAATTCCGTTGCCAGAACCAACAGCAGGATCCTTAGTACATAAGCCAGAATCCGCTCATAGATTGGCGTATCTGCGAAATACAGAGCCGCCAAGGCCAGACACAAGGCTACCGAACCTATGGTCAAGCCCATCAGCCAGGCCGCCCCGGCCCTGAGCATACGCCATTCCCGCTGCCGGGCCATGCCCACCGCGTAACGCGAGAATAGAAAACATAAAAACGCTCCACCACCCACAAACCAGATTAACAGGTTTCCGCCGCCGATTTTCGGCCATCCGGTAGAGCGTATCGATTCACCCAGCGACCAAGACCACAGGTAGATGGCGTCGAGACCCATCAACAGGATTATCGCTATGGAAAAGCCGGGCAGCATCCAGCGATGCATCCACTTCAGCCTTCGCCAGGCCATCAGCAATTGCTCTTCTTCCACCTCGAAGATAGCGTGGCCGTCGATCCGTTCCCGCCGCAAGGCCTCGGTTTCCAGCCGCTCGTCATGGACCAGCACCCTCTGGTGGTAAACCAGGACCAGATAAAGCCAGATCAGGCACCCCAGGGCCGCCAGTACGCAAAGCCCGCGCATGGCCTGAGACTGGCTCCCTACCAGAAGTAAGCAGTAGAATATTGTCAGGGAAATTTCGAAAACCAAGCCTACCAAGGCCACTGTGCGGGCTCGACGATCAGGATTGTGTTCGATCATCGTACAGGTATCTCTCGAATGATTGCGAGTGCCTCTCGGAAATCGATCGGGGCTGTTTCGCCATACAGCCGATCCTGGTCAGATTGTCGGATTTCGCGGGACACTTCGAAATAAGGTTTCGGTAATCCACCGGCCATCCCGACTCTACGGTGGCGGGCAGGTCAAAAAATTTCCTTGACCTGTGGACGGCCAATGAACGTACTTTACAATAAGCCTTCGTAGCTGCCAAGTCGGCTGGTGGCTGCGAAATCCTTTCCCGGCTGGGCTTGGCCCACGGAGATAATACTTTACCGGCCGATGATTTACGGATCAAACACCCATGTTCATCAAACTTTGGGGTATTCTGACCAACAGCTTCACGGAAACGGTACGCCAGCCGATTTATGGCGTTATGTTAATGGTAACCACTTTCGCGTTGGTCATGAACGTCGGTTTGGCCGGTTTTACCCTCGAGGACGACAACAAGCTCCTGAAGGATCTAGGTCTTTCTACGTTGCTGGTCAGCGGTTTGTTTTTGTCGGCCTTTAGCGCTGCCGGTATTTTATCTCGGGAAATTGAAAATAAAACCGTACTGACCGTGGTCAGCAAGCCCGTCAGTCGCCCGCTCTTTCTTTTTGGCAAGTTTCTGGGGTTATCGGGAGCTCTGGCCATCGCTTTTTACCTTTGCGGGATCGTATTTCTCCTGACCATGCGGCATAAAGTCATGGAGCGGGCTTCGCAGAGTATCGATATGCCCGTAATAATCTTTGGTTTGTCGGCGATCGCACTGGCGGTTCTGATGGCCGCGTTTTGTAACTACTTGTACGATATGCAGTTCGCGTCCACCGCAGTCACCCTGGCCGTCCCGCTTATGAGCCTGGCTATAATTCTGGTTGCCTTGATAAATCCCGACTGGAATATGCAGAGATTCGGCCATGATTTTATAGATGGCCAACTCATAGGTGCCTTGCTCCTGGTTTTTGCGATGATTCTCGTGCTTACCGCTGTCGCGGTTGCTACCTCGACCAGGTTGGGGCAGGTCATGACCCTGACCGTTTGCACAGCGGTTCTTCTGCTGGGGCTGGTTTCCGACGTGATGTTCGGCCAATACCGGGATTCGATATTCGCCGCCAAGCTGGCCTATTGGGTTTCCCCCAATCTGGCCTTTCTGTGGATTACCGACGCCCTGACTCAGGAAAGCCGGATTACCGTGCATTACGTGGGGCTGGCCTTCGGGTACGCCATGTTCCTCGTGCTGGCCTGGCTGCTGATCGGTGTGGCTCTGTTCCAGAAACGTGAAGTGGGCTGATGGCAAACGATCCACAAGGGGACGCGGACCCTGGCCGGGCGCCTTCCGAAAGCCCCTTGGCACCAGTCCGATCCGATGCTTTTTCAGCAAGCTGCCTGGTTTGCGGCCGGTACGATTTTGCCGCCTGCTACGATCTTCTGCGTCGATGTAGACATTGTGGCTTCGTTACTGCCGCGTTGTTCGATACACCGAATTTGCGTAGCCTTTACGAAAGCGACTATTTCACCGGGCGAGAATACCTGGACTATCGAGCCGACGAACCTTTTTTTCGCAAGACCTTTCGACGCCGGCTACAGGCCTTGTGTCGTCGCCGTTCGACAGGCCGACTTCTGGAGATCGGGGCCGCTTACGGGTTTTTCGGCGACCTGGCCGCCCGCCATTTCGCATATGTTGGCTTCGAGGTCAACACCGAGGCTGCCCTTTACTCTCGCGAACAGTTCGGCCTGAACGTGTATACCGACGATTTTCTGGAGATCAACCCTGCCCGGCTCGACGGTTCCTTCGACGTAACCGTCATGTGGGATGTGCTTGAGCATCTGGCCCGTCCCGACTTATTTCTACATCGTATTGGGCAACTGTCCCACCCTGGCAGCCTGCTCTGTTTAACCACCGGAGATATCGGCAGTGTTCTGGCCCGGATCCGCGGCCGCCGTTGGCGCATGATTCATCCGCCAACTCATCTGCATTATTTCGACCGCCGCACACTCACCCGCCTGTTGGCCAATCACGGTTTCCGTGTTGTCGAGGTTCGGTCCGAAGGAACCGCCCGCAGTGTGCGTCAAGTTATCCATTCGATCATGGCCTTAGGTCTTAAGCGTCCGGACCTGTATCGCAGGTTCGAGAAACATCTATCTGCCTCCTGGGGTTTTACCCTTAATACATTCGATATAATGTTCGTTGTCTCGGAAAAAGTGGATAAGGCCGATCACGAAGGACCTTGCTGAAACACTCCGTTGAGGCGCACGTCATTTTTCGAGTCGCGACGAATATCATGGCTCCTTATGTCGTTGCAAAGCCTCGCTATCACGTTTAGAGCATTTCACGAAATAGCGTAGCACTTGCCGATATATAGGCATGACCTACTCAATGGACTTGCGGGAGAGGGTCGTGCAGGCTTGCGATGAGAAGCGTGGCAGTCGCCAGCACATCGCCAACC
>JAAYCU010000110.1 GCA_012729595.1 Phycisphaerales bacterium | reverse complement strand
TGCTGCGATCCAGCTCGCAGGGTTACGGCCGTCTGGATGGTCATATCTTCCAGTTCGTCGCCACGACGATCTTGCTCGCGACGGCCGCACTTCGGAATATGCATGGTTATTTCACTGACCAGCGTGGCTTGCAGAGGCCCTTCCTCGGCGCACCATATCCTGGCGGAGCATCCGGTACTGGTATGAATCTGGTCGTACATAGGCCGGCGGTTAATCCAGTAGGTACCGTGCTCGCCACGATCTTCATAAGCATTAAGGCCTTTGTAAGTTCGATTGCGCTGCTTGTCCGTCAGATCGAACGTACCGTTGGGATTCATGGTCACGCACAAATATTCGTTCTCAAGAATCTCTGGGGCCTGACGCAGGGAAACTGTGCGCTGCCCGGGACCGGACCAGGGAATGCCCGAAGCCTGCGAACGACGACCAACCCGAAAGACTTTATATCCGCCGGCCGGAATCTCACCCGGATCGAAGTACAGTAGGTGCTGATCGCAAATAAAGGGAAAAGCTCGGGTGTGGAGTTCAGCAATACACCGCTCCTGGGAACGCTTCCCGTGGTATTGAGTAGGCATGGATTGGCCATCGGCATCGAACATGCACGGTGGATCATTTTCCGGAGGACAATCGCAAGGATGAATACTCGGCTGAGGCAGGTCGAGCCAAACCCGGGCTATCTCCCGGCGCGGGTACGGTAGAGGATTGAAAGCGACAAGGAGCACATCCGTATCAGTGAAACCAGGGCGGTCAATGCGCCGGATCAGCTCCTGCATAGCGCGGTCACCCGCCGCCTGCGCAATCTCGATTACCTGATTAAGACGGTTTTGTACATCGAGAACAGTTTTGTCCTGGGTAACGCCGTTGATCGAGTCGTGCGGGTGAGAGGCCAGCAGGTTTTCCCAGGCCAGGCGTAGGTAGGCCTCGGGATATTCGGCCCCGGCCACCGAGGCAGCTACACACATAGGCTCGGCAAATCGGATCAGCAGATTTTGAGCCTGCTTGTTCAGTCTCTTTAAGTACAGACGGGTACTCATCGCATTTCCGGTATTCTTCTCCACCGGCCCATCACGCAGTTCGCCTTCCACAACCGGAAGAGCTGCCCGATCGATCTTTTCTCGCATCATTTGCACATATTCGGGAAGGGTAGTCTGAATCCATGTGCGGTCCCGGTCTACTTCGTTGAGACGGTCGACCATCTGAGGGAACATCGGCTGGGCAGCGGTGTAGTCGCAGCCATTCATCATCAATCGATCGTCGGACAGAACACTATCCTCCATAGTGTTCCATACCGCCTCGATAACCTGAGGCGTAATGAACTCGGGAGACCATCGCTCCGGGGCATCGAGACGAAAGCCGTCCTGCTCACGCTGCTCGTCGTCGGCTCGATGATAGGCCAACCCGCCGTTCTCCCATCTATACTCCCACCCTGGACCATTATGGTCGGTATTAAACAGGGCCGAGAGATGGACGTGGAAGTAGAAATTCTGCCTGCCTAACCGGCCAAACCGGCTGGTCAATAGTTCCGTTCCATCCGGCGCACGCCAAAGGAATTCACACCGCGGGGCACGTTTCTCGCTGACCTGCTTGCCGATCATAGCTACATCGATTCCAAAACCGGCATATATCTGTGGTAACTGAGCGGTCTGCCCCCAACCGAACGACGTGTAACCGATCTGCATGACCCCGCCGAGCTGTCGGCTGACGCGATCGCCCCAGAGCAGGTTGCGGACCATGGCCTCGCCATCAACGGGGTATTCATCCGGCAGGGTATACCAAGGGCCGATGGAGAGCTTGCCGGACCGCACGAGTTTCTCAATACGCGAACGGTTCTCCGGGCGAATTTCAAGATAGTCGTGAATCGGAGAACACTGCCCATCGAGCAGGAACCCCGCGTATTGCCCGGCCTCGAGTACCTCAAGCAACTCATCGATAAAATCCACCAGCATAAACCGGGTAGTCCAGATAGGGTATCGCCACTCGCGATCCCAATGCGTGTGAGAGACCAGATGGGCAATGCTTGTGTTTTGCGGTTTCGTCTGACTCGACATAATCGACATTCCTCTTACCCCGGGAATCCTTGATACTCGGGGAGCGTTTTCAAGCGGGACGAGGCTCCATACTCATTCCCGTATACGGTTTAGTCTGAGAAGGCATATATGGTTCATGATCAGTGGAGAGCCCGAGCGATCTCTCCGGAATTAGTCCGGATGGATTAAACCAGCGTCGCCGAAACCGACCATATCAACAACCATCCCGGGGCAAGGTGCGCAGAACACCACTAAGCGAGGTCTCTGCGGACCCCCAGTTTCACCATCTGGCCCGGGATCACAACCCCGAAAATGCCCCCTGAGCCGGTATCTCCATACTTTAATATAGTGTCAAAGCAGGTAGGCCCCCCGCCGACACCTCTAAGGTTCCCTGGACTCATCGAAATCCACAAAAGGCAACACTCAGTTGCTCTTTTAGGCCGGGAACACCCCTGTTCCATTGCTATGACACGCTGTGCAAGATACCTATAACCGTCGCGCCCGTCCAGTCAGCCAGACAAATCGGGGGAGATCAGAGGCGCTGGTCCATTCGTGGATGAGCGCTATCAGTGATCACGGTTATTTGGCAAGCTGCTCCTGAAGCGAATGCTCAATAGTTGACAGCCACGCAGGGATATCCACAGGCGTACGGGAAGTAATCAAGTTCCCATCATGTACCACCGTCTCATCCTTGTATTTGGCCCCGGCATTGCGGAGTTCGTCAACCATGCCGGAATAACAGGTCAGTGTACGACTCTCAACAACCCCAGCGGTAACCAAGACCTGCGGGCCGTGACAAATGGCGGCGATGGGCCGGCCGGATGCGAAAAACTCACGTGTAAACTTGAGTACCTTTTCGTCCTGGCGGAGTTGCGCGGGAGCGTGGCCGCCCGGCAAAATCAGTATATCGAAATCCTGCGCGTCAACATCCGCCACGGACTTCTGAAGGTACAATTGAATGCTACTGTTGTAGGCGGTAACCTTCTCGGGTCTTAATCCGATAACAGTCACCGTTGCGCCCCGATTGGCCAAAAACGCCATGGGCATCATCGTTTCGGCGTCCTGAAAACCTTCGCCGGTCAGCACGGCCACACGAACTTTCTTGAAGGGAAGGTCATGAGGCTTGGCTGCTGTATCCTCGGCGGCCTTGGGTTCTTCGTTGGCCGCGATGAGCGAGGAAAGGCCGACCGGCACCGCCAGTGCAACCAACAACAACACGATAATTCTTGCCTTTCGCATGTTTGTTCTCCTACAAGAATAACAATGGTTCTCCATTGATAACCGGGTCATTGATTCTGTTTGGTTTGATCGATCTGGTCGGCCACAACGTCGGGAACAGGGCAGTTTTCCAGAAGTTGCCGAGCCAATGAATCGCCCGGATGCAATTTCAAAACAGCCCGTAGTGGCATATGAGCCTTATCTCTCTGACCGCTGTAGTAGCGGATGTAACCCAGTAGCAGCAGGCGGTCGAGGTCGCGTGGGGATTGCCGCAAGGCGGCAACGAGGTTATTTAGATGCTCGTCATAGTCCTGGCGTATTCCATAATCATTACGGAGATCGAAATTCAACATGGAGATTTTCGGCTGCAATTCAAAGGCCCGGCGTAGATACTGCACGGATTCACGGTATCGCCCGGTAGCAAAAAGGGCATGGGCCGCGTAAAGTCGCGAGCTGGGGTCTCCGTGGTTGGTATCTGCGGCCAGTTTGTAAGCATCGGCGGCAGCGGAATACTGACGGTCCTGGAATAACTGCTTACCACGCTCGATATGCCGGTGACCGTGTCCCAATACGCGAACAGTGCGTTCCCCCCCCTGTTGATCAAAACGGGCGCGATCCGACCCTCGCAAAAAACCCTCTCGGTATGCATCACCATACCAGCTCGTCGAATCGGGATCGTGGCGACCATAACCGTAGAGTGAGGGGCGACCGTCAAAGTAACGGTAGTTTGTCCAGTTACGCCGGCTTTGACTCTGATGCATGCCGGGACTGACCGGATAGGGAACGACTGGAGCAAGAAAATAGCTGGGATACCGATTTGATCGTAGTGTTTGGTCGGTAGTCTCTGGTTCGGTGAAATTTTGCAACTCGTTGGCGGGCGGTTGCTCGCCCTGCACGGGCCGAACTTGTTCAACAGGTGTCGGCGGAATGGCGTAAAGATATCGCAGGCCGCTCTGCTGATCCGTCCCAGAATCGTTACCCGTCAAAGGATCGGATCGGACAACGGGTTGGGCATCCGCAGGCCTTGAGGTAATACAACATCGCTCAGCCGAAACCGGCAGCGTAATAACAAGCAGTGGAAAAATATAGACAGACCTGATGATTAATGGCTTCCCACGTATGAACATGTCGGGCCTCCTTGTGCGTGGAGGTTGAACACGCATTACACAATATTATCTGCACTTATAAGTGGGTTGGCAAGAAATTCATGGGCACCTATTTTACGCACCAGCCAGCCAATTAGACCCATTCGACCGTTAGTGATTGGTGATGGCAATCGGCAGGGAGTCTATTTGCGCTTGCCCAAGGCAATCGGTTCTTTTGAAGCTTTAATCCATAATTCGCGAACAAGATGAAACGCCTCGGCGGCCGGCAAGCCGACCACGCTTCCACGAAATCGCGCCAGGGCCTCGATAGCCTCGATAGAGCGGGCGGGGATACCTGCGGCCAATTGTGAGCGGTAGCATTGCATGGCGGCCAACTTGTCGGACAACGTATCCGAAATATCCGCATACGTAGTCGGCTCGAAAGCCGGTTCCAGACCAGGGGCCGCCCAGTGAGTTTCCGATACGGTTTCGTAACAGTAGACCCGTTGCACGGCACGACGGCGGCCGTCACAACGTAAAGCTACCATGGCTGCCTCGAATACCTGCCGGTGGTCTTCGTGCCTGTCACCGGGGAAAGGGAGAAATATGGTATCGGGCATAACCTGACGATTAATCAAACGATCAAACACTCTGTTAATCTTGTGTTCCGGCATCAAGTGGAGGGTAGTAACAGGGAGATTCATGAAAAGCAGCTCCGCGACACCGAGACGCTTCGCGGCTTTTCTGGCTTCCGCCCGGACAGTACGAACCTGAGCTGCAGGGTAGAGCGGAGTGCCCTTGGTGACAATGGCCACGACCACGTGCCCGCCCTGCTTGACCAGCCGTCGAATGGTTCCGCCGCAACCTAAGACTTCATCATCCGGATGCGGAGATATTATCAAGGTCTTCATCATAAGCGATTCCATTACATTGACGATCAGTACCGCTCGTCAATGAATCTTACCCGAGCGTTTGACCGACAGCCAGGGTCGTATCTGCACTTTCCATCTCGGTCAACACCAGAAGGCCGCCGCCGGTTTGCACGACCGGTCGGTCTGACAGGATATCCATGATCGACCCGGGCTGACCGGGCATAGTGTTTGTATCGACCGGCTCAGCTCGCCATATAATCAGTTTCTCTCCTCTTCGATGCGTGAACGCGCCCGGATACGGCCGACTGACTGCACGGACCAGACGGTAAATTTCCTCCGCGGTGCGGGTCCAGTCGATCAGTCCGTCCTCCGGTCGGCGACGGGGATAATAAGTCGCTTTGGCTGGGTCCTGAGGTATACGCGGAACCCGCCCAGCCGCAAAGGCCGGCGACAGCACAGCGCACATCTGCTCGAGAACATCATTAGTTCGAGCAATAAGGTCGGCCGCATAGTCGCCAGGCAGGACAGGGACGGTGCGCTGCGCGATGATGTCCCCCGCGTCGGCTTCATCGGTCAAAAAGAACAGGTTGGCCGCTGCCGGACGTTGCAGAAGAATGGTCCAGGCAACCGGCGCCCGCCCGCGACCTTCGGGTAGAGGTGTTGGGTGAAAACCAACCGCCCCGGCGGTTGGCATGGCACGAATATCTTCCGGGATCAACTGCGATAGTCCAATTGCAAAGAGCCAGTCGAACGGCCGCTCGCGCAGAAAAGCGTATACCCCCGCATCGGTTACTTTCTCGAATGCGTAAAAGGGAATACGCGCCTCCCGGGCAAACGGTTCTAAATCGTGGTAATCACTGACCCTCCCGGCATGGCGGCCGTGCAGGCCCAATACCCCGGCAATCTCCAGCCCCCCGCACGACAAACCCCGTAGGGCCGCCACGCTGGAACTGACACTACCGATAAGCACGGCGTTCATTCAGTGGCTCCACACTTTGCGTACGGGCTTTTCGCGAACGGGCGGGCGAAACGAGATTCGCCCCACAACAACACGGCAATAGTCTTGAACAGGATCCTTAGGTCGAGTAGGAAGCTTATGTTATTAATGTACCAGACATCGTATTTAATACGCTCGTCCCAGGGGACGGCCGCGTTACCGTTAACCTGCGCCAACCCGGTGATACCCGGGCGGACCTCCAGACGGCGGCGCTGAAAGTCGTTGTAGGCATTAACCTGCTCCATGATAGTCGGCCGCGGTCCAATAATGGACATGTCCCCTTTGAGTACATTGATCAACTGAGGCGATTCGTCGATTTTCACGCGACGAATGATCTTGCCCACCGTCGTAACCGACGGATGCGACAGCGGTATGACCATCTCATGGGGATCATGAACATGGTCGGCCCGCATTGAACGGAACTTGTATGATGAAAAGGGGCGGCCACCGCGCCCGCCACGGACCTGGACAAACAACAGCGGACCGGGCGAGGTCAGCTTGACAGCCAGAGCGGTCAGCACCCAGATCGGGCATGCCAGCACGATCAGGCCAAGACTGGCCGCCACATCGATCATTCTTTTTACACAAGGATAAATCACGCCGAATATTGTATCAGGCGGCGAGGCCGTCTTCTATGAGTTTTCAACGCATTATTCGTAACAGCCGAATTCCTGAATGGCATCGAACATAGCCAGTACGTTCTCCACGGGGGTTTCCTCGAGTATATAATCATGACTGGCACCGGCAATGTAACCTCCACCAGGCTTCATTTTGTCGAGTACCTCGCGGGTAGCCTCACGAACCGAGGCAGGCGTACCGTCGATAAGCACATGATGCGAATCGATGGCCCCGTTAAAGACGATACGCCCTCCAAAATCCGCCTTTAGCCGGGCTAGATCCATGCCTCGACAGGAGGGTTGGATGGCGTGCAGAGCGTCCAGCCCCACCTCAATCATCGACGGGATCAATTGCACGAATCCGCCGCAGCAATGAAGCATAACCTTGAGGCCATATTCGTGCCCCAGATCGATCAGCCGCCGCAGATGCGGTAGCATGAACCGCCGGAAGAGCCCCTCGCCCAGCAGCGGCCCGGTCTGGCTGCCAAAGTCGTTGCCGATAAAAAATATATCAATCTGATCACCGGCCGTCTCGAAAATTCGTCGGCTGACCTCGGCGTAATAGTCAACAATATGCCCCAACACGGCGTCAACCAGCTCCGGCTGGTCGTACATCTTGTAAAGCATGTTCTCCATACCTAGCAGATCGATGGCGTCGTGAAAATACGGTGACCAATCGCCGCCAAGAATGGCATATTGCCGGTTATAGCTTGCAGCCTCTCCGCGAATCTTGGATACGTCCATCCAGTCTGGATCCGGCCAGGGATAGGTATGCACCTCATCGAGCGTGGCATCGGCCAGAGGGTGACTCAAGGGCTGGCCAAAACCGTAACCGGAACGTTGAATACCGAAAACAGTTACGGAGTTGGCGCCGGCCGACGGCGTCAGATTCGGCCCGGCATAGTCGGCAAATACTCTTCGAAAATCATCGCTAAAACGCAGACACAACCCCTCGTCATCAAGGGACAATTGTTTCTTGGCCTTGTCCCAGAACTCTGGCGAAGCCCCGCACCAAGCCGGAACACGGTCCGGCGTCTGGTGGGCGAAAGTGGTCAGGACTCTGTCACGAGAGCTTAATCGCAATGAAATAACTCCTCCATGTTGGACCACCATTCGCCATCCTCACGGGTAGATAGCGGCAATTGGCATGGCTTACACACGGCCCACCATTCCTGCGTCAGCGGGTCAGCGGCCATGCGATCCATATCGTATGTAAAATCTTGACCCACATATTCGAAATAACTGAAGAGATAGTTGTCCTTATGGAATATGGTATAGTTACGACTATTGCAATCATGAATGGTCTTAAGAATTCCAGGCCACACCTCGCCGTGTAATCGTTTATACTCCTCGAATTTTTCGGGGCGGACCTGAATTACCATACCGTAACGTTGCATGTCGAACCTCCCGATCTCTGCTTGTCATATTTCCAAATCATATTCGCCCAGTTGCAAGGGATAGGAGCCATGTTCACGAACAAGTTGAACCATATAGTCATAGTCCCTCGGGGCTACGTCGTCCGGGATACTATGGTCTGACTGAAGTATATAACCGCCCCCTTTGGCGGCATTGAGCTTGGTTAAAACCTCGCGACGTATCTTTTCCCGATCCCCACCGGCTAGAATACGCACATCAATATTCCCGCTGAATGCCCAGCGCGATCCGAAACGCCGCTTGAGATCTACAACATCGAGACCGGCCTTGGCTTCCAGCGGATTATAGGCATCCACGCCGGCCTCGATCATGTCGTCGTAAACCACCGACGCGTTACCGCAGCCATGATAGAGAACCTTCAGACCAGCGGCATGAACTACATCACAAATGCGCTTCAGTTGAGGCTTATAGACCTTTCGCCAATAGTCCGGGGAAAAGAACATGCCCTTCCCGTAAGCCACGTCGCCCCAGACTATCATTCCGGATAGTTTATCGCCGGCAATCGCGATCTGGGCCTGTACGCTTCCTACCAGAAAATCACCCAACCGTTCGATGAACCGGGCGACCCGAGCCGGCTCCTCGGCGATTTTCATGAGTACGTTTTCCGTACCCAAAATCCGCCAGATCATTTCATGCGGCTCGCACACACCTCCAAAAACGCAGAAATCGTCCGTGTAGGTCCCGACCTGCTCGACGTATGATCTGGTTCGGCGGTTAA
Source organism: Phycisphaerales bacterium (assembly GCA_012729595.1). GTDB lineage: Bacteria > Planctomycetota > Phycisphaerae > UBA1845 > PWPN01 > JAAYCU01. The sequence continues at coordinate 6,146 of JAAYCU010000110.1, read as the reverse complement.
GCGTATCCCCGACACAATTTATCTGATCGCTTATGTTCGAACGGTAGCGACGCTCATCAGCGGGGTCGTCGAAACGAAACGCGTCCATCTGCTCAAATGTCTGGGTTGCAAAATCACGGTACATGGGCATCGGACAGTTTGCATGCACCTCGATGACGGCCTCGAATCCGGTCTGCACCACCGTACGGCCGTCACTATCCTCCAGAACGCGGAAATCGCGGACATGCGGGTCCAAGTTCGGGGTTAGCACCACAAGATCCAGATCCCAGTAACGGTAGGGATCGAAATCCGGGCCGCTGCCCAGATCCTTACGGCAGCGACGCAGGAAATTCGACCAGAAAAACTCGCCCATCGGCACCCTGTCTGTCTCTTGGTGGTTCAAGGCGGCCATAACCCGTGCTATCTTGGTTTTTGCGTGACTCATAACACATAACACTGTAACCAGTGCTTCCCTATAACTCGACTCTCCCGAAAACTATACGGTGAATTACGCGTTGTGATTGACGCCCACCCACTCCTCTCTTAGTCCACTTTCGAACTTGGAGGAGGCGGTTTGGCGGCCACGCCTCCCTCATCGATGAAGCCGGCCCGCAGGCGCAGGGTTTCGATCTTGGCCCCGATTTCCCGGGCAATACGGCTATTGGGAAATTCCTCGCGAATCTGTACACCGATCTCCAACGCGTCCCGCCAGCGGGCCTCCTGGACGGCCAAACCGAAACGCACCCCCATCTGCAGTAACCGGGCCTTAAAGACATGCCGTGCCGATTCCTGAAGCTGGGCGGCCTCCGCAGAACTCAGGTATTGGTCCAGCTCGGTCAGAATCTCGATGCCCTTGTCAATCTCCTCCCGTTGCACCACGCTATTCCATTGAGTTAGAAGCTCCTGCTTACGGACCTCCTTGCGACGATTCAACTCGGCCGGAAGAGCGTTGATCCGCTCGTGCCGAGGGAACAGCTTGATTAACCGCTGAATCTCCTGCCCGGCCCGTGTCCAACGATATTCGTCCATCAACTTGGCGATGTGGGCCACCGCCTCATGAAGTTTCTCCTCGATGGTCATCTCCCTGGCGGTGGCCATCTCCTCGCGCAGGCTTTTCGATTCTTCCTTGTACCCGAACCGCTGCTCCATTTGCTCGATCAGATAGTTCGCCGCCTCCCAGTCGCCCTTGTACATCTCCTCTCTAATAGCCTGACGCAGCGCGTCCAGCTCACGTTCGCGATTAGACAGGGAGCGGGCCGCATCGGAAATCCGGCTGTTGTCCGAGATGATTTTCACCAGTGGTTCCAGACGCTGAAGAATATCATGCTGATCAAGGGTCACCTGATGAAGACGACCAAGGTTCGCCTCTGTTTTCATAAGCATGGATGCTAGAACCTGCAGCAGACTCGCGACGGAAATCAGGATCGCGCCGCCGGCCAGCATATACAGCCCGGTCGTACCGATACGAATGAGTTCTACTAAACCATAAACCATAAGGACCAGCCCCACCGTTACCACCGTCACGGTGGCGATGGAAGAGGCTTGTCGCAACGATCGGTTTCGATAGGAATCATCAGGCACGATGAGGTGCTCCAGAAAGTGTCCGGTCGAGCCAAAGGCCGCCAATGGTGGAGGATCAATCCATTCAATCCCTGATAGATAATCTAGGACGCGAACCATCTTTCGTCAACGCGCACAGACACAAGATCTCAGGGGCCATCATGCCATATCCGCACACCAGAGACCCCCTCCGCTCGGTCGAGAGGTTGTTGATATGTACGGGAATTAAAAAAAACTATGGTGTTTTGTAATCCGCGGTGGGCTGGGCGATAATTGTATTTGCCGTGGGGTCAGCGCCATTGTCAGACTTTTGCTCGGCCTGCTTTTTTAACTCGAGAATTTTGTCCTCAAGGCGCTGCCTGAGGTATCGTTCCCGGCGATTCTTTTCCTTGCCTACCAGACGGAGAAAGATACCGCAACCCGCCAGGACAGCCATGATTACTACCATAAGATGAGCGTCGTCAACCGGCATGGGTATCCCATTCGCTGAACCTGGCGCGAAATCTCGCCGCGAGACTCCGCCCTTCGATTCATCGGCAAGCCCCATACCGGGCTTTATATTCAACCCGCGGCATTCGAGCCAAACTATTCTCGGACCAGGTGCGCCCAAAAGCCGCCGTCCCGCCAATCGGCCGGATCGGCCATACCCCGCGGCCAGGTCCGCCCGCTGTTCCGCAGTCGCCAATGTTGATGTTTCTGAACAAAACGAGCCACGATCTGCTCGTTTTCCGACGGTTCTACGCTGCATGTGCTATACATCAGGCCGGTACTCTTGGAAGCCAGGGCCTCCGCCTGCTCCAGCAGGCGGACCTGGATATCGGCCAAATGACTCAATAACTGCTCATCCATGCGGTAGCGGGCCTCCGGCCGGCGGGCAAAGACGCCGCTATTGCCGCAGGGCACATCGACCAGAATCCAATCCACGCGATCGATTTTTTTCACCACGCCCGCCAAGTCGGATAACGCGGTTGGGCGGATCGAGGTAAGCCCTAACCGCCGAGCATTTTTACGCAAGGCATCCAGTTTATATTCGTCCTTGTCGCTGGCGAGAATCAGACCCTCGTCGCCGATCAATTCGGCCATATATGTCGTTTTGGTGCCCAAGCCCGCGCACATGTCCACCACGACCTGCCCGCGCTGCAACTTCATATTCCGGACCGGCAACATGGCTGTCGGATCCTGCGGTTGAAACCAGCCGTCGGCAAAGGCCGCGGCTCGGATCACCGGAGGACCGCCAAGCAGAACCACCATCTCTCCATCGCTCGACAGGCTCGCCTCGTAACCTTCGCTCCGGAGCCGCTCCAGAAGCCGGGCCGCGTCCGTGCGCAAGCAGTTCGGCCGCAGGAAAAGCGGCGGCCGACAGGTTCCCGCACGGCAGAGTTCTCCGGTCCGCTCGACACCAAAGACCGAAACCCAGTGGCTGACCAGAGCCACCGGGTGGGATGTCAAATACGCGAGATATTCGACAGGCTGGCCAGCCGAATCAGGCAGAAACACCCGCTTGAACTGGCAACAAAACCGCCCATCAATCGGCACCGAACGGGCCGGGTCGGATTGCTCCAAAGGCATCCGCCGATCCTCAATCTGACGAATCATTTGACGCAATACGGCGTTGACAAACCCCCCTCCTCTAACTCCGGTCCCGGTTTTTGCCTGCTTGACCGCTTCATTGACGGCCGCGAATGGCGGAATGCCGTCAAGCCAGATGATCTGATAGGCCGCGACCAGCAATAGCTGTTTAAGGCGATGGTCAACTCGCTTCCATCCCCGTTCGGTAAAGGCTCCTAACAACCGGGCCAGGGTCAACCGATGCCGGATGACGCCCATGACCAGCTCCATCGTCAGGTCGAATTCCCGATCCGGCAATCTTCGCTGAAAGACCAAGCGGTCCATAACCTCCCGGGCGGGCGGGCCGGAGGTTTCAAGCTGTTCGAGAACGAATACGGCGGCCTCCCGAGCATCCAGGATACGGCCGTGATCCCCATTTTCAGGTCCATGATCCACAAGTCACCCTCAACAAAGTTAGTCAGCACCCCACCCGGCCCCCAGGTTGGCAATCCCCCATGCACAAGGCCGCAAAGGCCGATCAAGGGCCATGATACCCGAACCGCCGATAAAGGAATAATACGGGTTGCGTTTTCACCCCGGATTAAGGATAATAGCGAGTCTGTTGGTATTTTAGGAATGGTTTATATTCTGGTTTTTGGATACATCAAGTGGCTAAATCGGAGAATATTCAGGTAGAAGCCCGAGTCGTTAAAGCTCTGCCCAACGCCCAGTTCATGGTAGTAGCGAAAAGCGGCGAGGAAGAGCATGAGATTCTGGCACACATAGCGGGCAAGATGCGGAAACATTTCATCAGGATCGTGCCCGGCGATAATGTCATAGTCGAGATATCCCCCTACGATCTTTCGCGCGGCCGCATCGTATATCGCCAACGCTGAGTGGCGATCTTCAACGATCGTGGTTCAATGCGTCAACAAGGCCCGCCCGCTATCCCAGAGGAATGACAACCCGAAAACGACCAAGGCCGATCCGCAAATCAGGCCGATCATTTTCTGGGTTCTTTCCCCCATCCAACGCGTGCCCCGATAACTGGCCTGCGAGAGGCTTTCCAACCAGATCAGATCACACAACCAATGCACCATGGCGAACATGGCGAAGGCGACCGCCCCCAGTTGCCAGGCGCGCACGGCCAGGGCCATCCCCACCGTCGCCCACCAGAGGAGAAAGTATGGGTTGCCCCCGGTCAGTAGAATACCGATCCAGACCGGGCTGCGATCAGCGTACCTGGCAGTCGAATCGTTCTTGCGGGCGAGATCCTTGAACACCTGCCCCCCCATAAGTATCAGCATAATCCCGCCCATCAGCCCAATCCCGATCTGCACGCCCTTGATTTCGAAAACGCGGTTCATTCCCGCCATGATCAAGAGCATCAATGGAAACTCGACCACCCCGTGGCCGAGGGCGATCCTCGCTCCGGCATGACGCGTGCGACTTCCTGCGGCCAGGGTTGCGGCCGTCACCGGCCCGGGGGCCATGACCCCCGACAACGATATCAGCAAGGTGGATAACAGAAAGGCGGCGATTTCCAAAACAAGATCCCCTTCCAGACGCGGCCGACTCGGCCGTCGTATTCGCAAGGCATTCTATCTCCCGCAAGCCGCTGCGGACAGAGCCCGGTCGAACAGCTCTTGTTCGCTTGAGCTAAAGGCGGCCCCCGGCGACAATGATCCCCGGCCGTTAGATGGCCCAGGCTTCGGGACCAGAGGCGGTGAACCCGCCACATACAGCACAGGGGAGGCACGGACCATGCAAGGCTGGTTTGTCACGGGTACGGATACGAACGTGGGGAAGACGGTAATCGCCGGTGCGCTGGCCCGTCTGTTGCGGGAGCGCGGCCGTAAGGTAGCCGTCTTCAAGCCAATCGCGACCGGCTGCCGGCGTGACTTGCACCTAGGCCTGGTCAACGGTGACACCGAGTTTCTCGCCCATTGCGCGGACACCGATCAGACCCTCGAGGAGATCACGCCGGTCCGATACGCGGGCGATCTGGCCCCGCTGGTGGCCTCCGAACGGCAGCAACACCCGATCAACTGGTCGGCCGTCGACGAAGGCTGGCGGTCGATCGGTCGTACCCATGAGTGGGTCATAGTCGAAGGCGCCGGGGGACTGCTGACACCGATCGATATCAACAACAACATGGCCGATCTCGCCCGGCAGTTCGAACTACCGCTGATCGTGGTGGCCCGGGCAACGCTCGGCACGATCAACCACACCCTGCTGACCCTCGAGTCGGCCAAGGCCCGCGGCCTACGGGTTGCGGCCGTAGTCGTCAACGGCTATCGGCCGGGCTCGGCCACCCTGGCGGAGGAAACCAACCCCGAGGTCATCGCCCGGCTGGCCCGGATCCCGATACCGCTAATTGTCCCGTTCGACCATCGTACCAACCCAGAGACAGGCCTTCTCGGCGAATCCATCCTCTACCCCCTTCGAGGGTTCGTTACCACCGCCCTATCCGGCAGATCGAAGCCCACGCGATAACCCCGAGCAACCCGCGACGACGGCGAGGGGTTCTTGAGCGGAAGCGGGAGGGAGAGGGCTGGAGATGGATGCTCCGGCGTGGTGGCCTGGTGATCCGATGGGTTGAGAGGGCAGCGCATCTTACGCGGAGCTCCTGCGCTCCATAACTGGTAAGTTAGTATTCACTGACCACTTTAACTACTTACTTAGCAAGGATTTGCAACGTTTTTGGCGAATTTGGCTTCGTTTGGCGCTTTTACATTTTTCACGAACATGCCCCCTGGCCTGTACCGGGCGGATAGTTTCGGACAGAGACAGCGGGGCGCGGAAAGATATCTGGTCGAGGACAGACGATCCGTAGCCTGGGGCGAACTGTTGGCATGATGACGGCATGTGATTCCTCCAGCGCGTAGCGGGGGCGGACTAAGGGGCGATCATATAACACCTTTTGGTGAACCGCTTCCGGGAGAATTGACGGAGCGGGCGGGGGGATAGGGGATAGTTTTCAGTTTTCAGTGGTCAGTGGTCAGTGGGCAGGGGGCAGGTTTCAGTGGTCAGTGGTCAGGGGTCAGGGGTCAGGGGGC
>JAAYCU010000109.1 GCA_012729595.1 Phycisphaerales bacterium | reverse complement strand
TGTTAACATGTCAGCTCCTGATCGCCCTAACCCACTTCCGAGAGTATTTGAAAGACCTGTATATTAGTAATGACACCATAAAGCTGATTTAGTTTGTCTGGTACCTTTTTTGAATGTCCTGTCATTCAGCCTGATTTGATTGATACAGGCGGATGTTCCTATATGCGCCCTGTCGTTCAGATATGCAACAAAAGTACGGTTTTTCGAGGGATATTGCCGATAACTTGATCATTCCTGTATTGCTTGGGTCCATCCGCATCAAAAATTAAGGATAAACGAATGTTGATTCGGTTTGTCTTTTTATTGTCAACCTGTACCGGTGCAGTTTTCTCTCAGACGCATCCTGCCGGCGATTCACCACTAGATATCGAGTCGTACTCGTTGGAAACAGGCACGCTCGAAGCCACCCTTGACGCGAAACCAGAGACGAATGTTCAGCCTTTCTCGCTGGACCGACCCACAATGACGGATAACTGGTTCGGATTAGGCAAGGTCATGAACGATCTGGGTCTGGATGTTAAATATTACTGGAATACCACTTTTATGTCGGTGGTGGGTGGGGGCTTGAATACCGGTGGCCCGAAACCGGCCTCTACCTATGATTGGTTCGTGACCCTGGATTTCGACAAGATGGGGCTGATCCCGAACGCGGATATGCTGGTCCATGCTCGCGGGCAATGGGGTAACAGTGTGAACCCCTGGACTGGTTCGACCCAGCAGGTTACCGATGACAATGACGCGAAGGATTACACCATCTATATCGATCAACTCTGGTACCGACAATATTTCTGGGAAAAGAAGATAGCCCTACAGGTCGGCTATCTTGATTACCAGCTCATCGTGGACCGCAACGAGTACGCGAACAGCGAAGATCGACAATTCATGAACGAGGCCCTCGACAACAATCCCTTGATTCCGACTGCTTCAATGACCGGTCTGGGGATGGCCCTGACGATCAAGCCCTGTCCGTACTATACCTTTATCACCGGGGTCGGTGACGCTCAGCGACTGCCGTTGTACAAGCCGGGCTTTTCCACGACCTTTCATGATCGGGCGTGGTTTATCTGGTACATGGAGCACATGCTGTCGATCAAGATTCCCGGCCCCAAGGGGCCCTTGCCCGGGAATTACCGAGTCGGCATGGTTTACGATCCGATCCCTCGCCAGCAGTTCGAGCCGTTTTGGCGTAGTACGCGTATGCGCGGCGATGATGCGGGGTTATACGCGAGTTTCGATCAGAATCTTTACCGCGAAAATGAAAAAGACAATCAGGGCCTGGGCGCGTTTTTCCGGTACGCGTATCGACACCAGGACATCTACCGAGCCAATCAGTTCTGGTCGACGGGCTTGTGCTACACGGGTTTGATCCCCACGCGGGACGCCGATGGATTGGGCTTTGCCGTGTGGCAACTGATTCCCTCCAACTTGTATCGTGAACGGGTTGACGAACGGGCGGGACGCGAAACCGGTTACGAAATGTACTATGCAATTTCCATCACACCCTGGCTTGTTTTGACGCCCGATATCCAGTATGTTGATAATCCTGGTGGGAATGACACCGTATCCCATGCTATTGCAGTGGGTTTACGTGTCAGAGTGACTTTTTGATTTTCTGGTCAATAACTAAGGCCTTGGGTAGTTCTCGTGCTGCCAACCACCGGATAGGCCACACTTAGTACTGGTTTAGGCCTGAACGATCGGCAGGGCCGCCGGTCGATTCATTGTTCATTCACAATTAGACATGAAGCGGGAATCGGGAAGTCCCGCTAGCTTCAGGAGTGGAGTAATCCATTACTTCGTCTACCAGGAGATACTGCGCTAACACAAGGAGTTCATGAGAATGTGTGCAACCGAATCGAGTGGCCAGGCCGACTCTGTATTCCAGCCATCGCCGGATTTCGCCCAGAAGGCGCATGTCAAGTCGATGGAGCAGTACAGCCAGATGTACCAGCGCTCGATCACGGATCCGGAGGGGTTCTGGGCCGAGATCGCAGAGGGCTTCCACTGGCAGCAGAAATGGAACAAAGTCCGGGAGTACGATTTCAAGAACAAAATATCGATCGAATGGTTTCGGGGGGGCAAGACCAACATTTCATACAACGCCTTGGATCGGCATCTGGACAAGCGTGGCGACCAAGTGGCGATCATCTGGGAAGGCAATGAGCCGGGCGAGGACGCGAAACTGACGTATCGTCAGATGCATGAGAAGGTCTGCAAGTTCGCGAATGCTCTCAAATCGATAGGCGTGAAAAAAGGCGACCGGGTGTGCCTGTTTCTGCAGATGATTCCAGAGTTGCCCGTGGCCATGCTGGCCTGTGCCCGGATCGGGGCCGTACATTCGGTGGTCTTCGGGGCCTTCTCCGAGGATTCGCTACGGGACCGCATCCAGGATTCAAGCTGCAAGATTCTGATTACCCAGGACACCGCGTTACGGGGCAAAAAGAACGACATTCCGATGAAAAGCAAGGCCGACCTGGCCATCGAGCAGTGTCCGAGTATCGAGAAGGTCGTGGTCGTGCAGCGTACCGGCCACGAAGTGCCCATGAAATCCGGGCGGGATCTGTGGTGGCATGACCTGATGGAAAAGGCCAGTCCGCAGTGCGAGCCCGAGTGGATGGATGCGGAGGATCCGTTGTTCATCCTGTACACCTCCGGTTCGACGGGCAAGCCCAAGGGCGTGCTGCACAGCACCGGCGGATACATGGTCTTCGCGGGAACGACCTTCAAGTATATCTTCGACTACCAAGACGGAGACATCTGGTGGTGTACGGCCGACATCGGCTGGGTGACGGGGCATACGTATATCGTGTACGGCCCGTTGTGTACGGGGGCGACTTCCATCATGTTCGAGGGGGTGCCGACCTATCCCGACGCTGGCCGGTTCTGGGACGTGGTGGACAAATACAAGGTCACGCAGTTCTATACCGCCCCGACGGCGATCCGGGCGTTGATGCGCGAGGGCGAGGAACACGTGGACAAGCGGGATTTGTCCAGCCTCAAGCTGTTGGGCTCGGTGGGCGAGCCGATCAATCCCGAGGCCTGGCTCTGGTATCACCGCCACGTGGGCAAGGGCCGTTGCCCGATCGTAGACACCTGGTGGCAGACGGAAACGGGGGGGATCCTGATTACACCGCTACCGGGCTGCACGCCGCTGAAGCCGGGCTCGGCTACCCTGCCGTTCTTCGGAGTCAAGCCGGTCTTGCTGACCGCCGAGGGCAAACGCATCGAGGGGCCGGGATCGGGCGTGCTGTGCATCGAGGAGCCCTGGCCGGGCATCATGCGGACGGTCTACGGGCAGCACGATCGCTTCAAGGATACGTATTTCTCGACTTACGCGGGCATGTATTTTACCGGGGACGGCTGCCGGCGGGACCAGGACGGATATTACTGGATTATCGGCCGCGTGGACGACGTCATGAACGTCTCGGGGCACCGGCTGGGGACGGCCGAGGTGGAAAGCGCCCTAGTCAGCCACGCCGCGGTGGCCGAGGCGGCGGTGGTGGGTTTCCCGCACGACATCAAGGGGCAGGGCATCTATGCCTATGTCACCCTCAAGGTCGGCGAGGAGTACACCGAAGGCCTGAAAAAGGAACTGGTCAACCACGTCCGAAAAGAGATCGGGCCGATCGCCACGCCGGACGTGATCCACTGGGCCCCGGGCCTGCCGAAGACTCGTTCGGGCAAGATCATGCGGCGGATTCTTCGGAAAATCGCCGAAAACGAGTTGGACAAGATCGGGGACACATCCACCCTGGCCGACCCCGGCGTAGTGGACAATCTGGTAAAAACCTATAAGCCGGTCGGTTCGTAACAACATCAACGCTGGGTGGGGTGCAAGCCTCACCCAGCGGTTTGGTTATTCTCCCGTCGATATTGGTTACACGTAACGCGATGTGTCAATAAATCGAGCTTATCCTTGCCCGCTTCCTGGATCGAGGGCAAGGCGGCATATCAACTAACTCTGTAAGGAGCTTGTTGTTGAGCAACGCAACACAGGTAAGCAAGCCGATCATGAATCGTTGGCTGGTGGCGGGTGGGGCGATTCTTATTCAACTTGCCTTGGGGGCTGTCTACACCTGGAGTCTTTTCACAACTCGGCTGGAAGCCGGAGTGGAAACGGGCGGCTATGGATTCACCCCCGTCCAGACCCAGGGGGTTTTCTGTGCAGGGCTGGCGGCCTTTGCGTTGGTCATGCTGTATGCCGGCCAGTTGCAGGTCCGGATCGGCCCCCAAAAAGTGGCCATGCTTGGTGGGGCCGTTCTGGGAATCGGCTATATTCTGGGAGGATTGCTCGGTAAGACATTCATAATGCAGTTGATCTGTATCGGGATTATCGGAGGGGCCGGGATTGGTCTGGCCTACATTGTACCGATCGCCGTCGGAGTGAAGTGGTTCCCCGATAAAAAGGGATTGATGACCGGCTTGTCGGTTGCAGGCTTTGGTTTCGGCGCCACGATCTGGGTCAAATTCGGGGACAGTTGGATATGGGATGGCGGCCTGATGGCCCAGGCAGAGGGATTGTTCGGACTGTCGGGAGTGCAGGCGGTATATCTGATTTATGGGTTGTGTTTTCTGGCATTGGTATTTCTGGGCAGCCTGGTGATGGTCAATCCGCCGGACGGCTGGAAACCCTCGGGGTGGAATCCCGGGGCATTGGCGGGCAATAATTCGAGAAATGCCCAGGGGGCCGACCTGATGCCAGCCGCCATGGTGCGCACTGCCCAATATTGGGGCCTGCTGCTGATATTCACGGGTTCGGGGATGGCCGGCCTGATGGTGATCGGCTGTATCAAGCTTTTCGGTCAGGACAGTCTTCTGGCCAACGGGGTGTTCGACGATCCGGCCAAGGCGGGGCAGGCGGCCGGCACGGCCATGGCTTTTCTGGCGATTCTCAACGGGCTCGGCCGTATCTGCTGGGGCACCATATCAGACAAACTGGGGCGAAAAACATCGCTCTTTTTGATGTGCCTTGGTCAGGGCATCATCATGCTGTTTTTCTTCCGGCTTGGGGCCAGTAAAATCGGGCTGATCGTCGGGGCATGTATCATTGGCTTTAACTACGGGGGCATTTTTGCATTGTTTCCTGCGGCGACGGCCGACTTCTTCGGGAATAAAAACCTGGGGCGAAACTATCCTTTCGTTTTCCTGGCATACGGTATCGCGGGAATCGCCGGGCCGCAGATCGCCGCTTACATACGAGTCCAGGCCGGCGGCCATGCCCAGGCCTGGTCAACGCCGTTTTTGATCGCCGGTATCGCCTGTCTGGTGGCGGCGGGATTGTCCCTGTTGCTCAAGCCCCCGCGGCCGGCGGTATGATCAGCTTGCCAGTACCCCGACCACCACGGTCTTGTTATGAAATTCAAGATATTCTTCGCAACTGTTGGCGATCTCGCCCAGTGTCAAGGCTCCGATCAGGGATGTGTTGGGCCTCTGCACCGCTTCGAGTTCGCGGCGGAACTCGTCTTGCAAGAATAGCACCCGAGAAATGCAGTCGATAAGAAGCGTCGTTTTTCGTCCCGAGGTCGGCGGGAAATACTGTTCGCCAAGTATCAGGGCACGCTCCGCCGCGCTGACCAGCGACTGCACGTCGCCGGTCAGAATGTGGACGTAGGAACCTCGGGGCACCTCGCCCACGCAGACCAGCGAATCGCCGCCCTGTACCATCAACGGATCCCGCACGATCTTCTCCGAGCCCAGTTTAACCATGCCGAACGGATAGCACTTGGCGATCTCGAAGAAGTTGTCCTTGGTGAACGTCTTGGCGGAATGGCTTTCGACGATCTTGCGGTAGACTTCGAAAGCCGGAGCCCAATCCAGCGTCTGAATTACGTTGCGATCCGATTCCGTTACCTGGAACGGTCCCGCCACCTCGGTCCAGCCGTGGCTCACGCCGACGCCGCTGACAAGGCTCAGCTTTGCCAACACGGCACAGTTTTGTACCAGCCCCTCGTTCGTGAGCAGGCAGGGTTTCTGCTCGAAACTCAGCGAACCGGCCCCGCCGCCGAGATAGTTGACTTGCAGTCCGAATACGTTGAACAACGCGTCAACCCAGGCGCTGATGCGTCGTGCCAACCCGTCCACGAACACGATGATGGTCCTGGTCGCCGCCGAGGCGCCGGCTTTGCCGATCAGGGCTTCGTAGTCGGCGCTGACGTCGCTGAGCCCCGGGATGATCTGAACCTCGGCCCTGGTAGTAAGGCCCGCAACGATGCAGCCGCGGGTAAGCTTTTCCTTCTCATGGATAATCTCAGGGAAGACCCCGCCGAACACCGGTATCTGCATTTCGGCGAGAATCGGATCGATCTGGGAAGGCGAGAAGCCGTTTTCGTCGCAAGCCAGAATCATGATCGATTGGACTTCGGGTAGGCCCGTCACTTCCTTTAACAGCCGATGTAAAGCCTCCACCGAACCTGTTCGATCCATTTTTGCGATCATGGGTTCTACATCCTTTAACCAAGAAAGGAGACGATCTCCTTCGGATCCAGTTTCACCAGAGGGGTCTTGTTCCATGCTCGGTCTGTGACATATTGCGCGCCCGTCTGCGCCAGGCCGCAGACTCCCCAGCGGGGCTGGCTGAGCGACTCCGTCCATCCGGCGAGTACATGGATCAGCGTATCGTAGCAGGCGGTGGGGTCATCCCCTTCCGCCCCCTGCAACCGGTCGGCCTGGGAGTGTTTCCTCAGAGCATTCTTACCGTAGGCTAGCGACGCTTCTGAATCATGAATCGCTACGTCCAGTATCCGGTTCTCGTATTTCAACTAAGATTTGCACCCGTTACAGATGATAAGAAACTACTTATAGGACATTTGGTTTCGCGAAGGGCGGCGGCGCGGCCTTGGAGGCGGGAGGGCCACTGGTGACGTGCGCCAGCCTTCCAGAGGGCCTATTCCCACCGGCGGCCAAACACTTGAGGCCCATTTCGCGGAGTCATCCCGGCTTTCCGGGAGCCCGTGGACCGTCCACCGGCAACGTGCAATTATTATAACTTAAACTGACCGATTTCATGCCGCCAGGAGCTTTTCCAGGCGGCGGAGTACCGGACGTTCATGACTGACTTTGACCACATCGTTCACCGCCTCTCGCCAGACCGCGCGTTGCAGGTCGGC
>JAAYCU010000108.1 GCA_012729595.1 Phycisphaerales bacterium | reverse complement strand
CTTGCGTGCTTCACCCATTGGATTCTCCTGATTTTAACGGCTTGAGGTTCATTTTCACCTGTATTCATTGGGGAAATCGTCACCTCATTATACGCCGCTGCAAGTGTCATCTGGGAAATCCGGGATAGATGAACTATTCGGTCCGACTTGTCGAAAGGACACATGCACCGACCACCGTAACGCCCTCGGCCAGCCAGTCTCCATCGTAATCCAATAACCATCCTTGTTACAAGGGTCGCGATTCGGGTCAGGCCCATCTTACGGGGCATGCACTGGCAAGGACAGCAACCCACTACCATTGACGGCTACGACGGAATAGCTGAATGTCGATCCGTCCGGCAACTGTTCGCAAAAGCTCATGGGTGGTAATTGCGGATGCGGCGTGTCGCCGTAGGAAATACCCTGAAAGGCATACCCCTGATAGCCTTGAACTTCTTTCATCGGCATGCGAGCGATCTCCCGACCGTCTCGATAGATGATAAAACCACGTAGGCCGCTTTGCAGATCCGCATGGGCGTCCCAGGTCAGAGTAACCTGCCCGGCCTCGACCTCAACCGTCAGGTTAAAAGGAGGCGGGGGAGGACTCTGGTCGAGGACAATGCCGGTAGTTAAATACTCGCGCCATAGTTGCTTATATGCCTTACTGGGGAACCAGTTGGGGGCCGTCAATTGGTCGTCCATCTCTATGAACGCGGGGCCAAAATCGGCAATCACCGCCTCCAGTAGTGGCCCATCGCGATCGGTAATCGGTTTCAAGGGTTGGCCATTGCGATCCGGCAGCCTCAGCCTCAGGCACTCATCCAGGAAGGGGATGGCCATCAACCGGCTCAACCCGCATTCGTGTTCGGTATTGGGATCGGGCGCGAAGCAGACCGGCGCATTCTGTTTACGATAGGCGTTGAACATGGCCAGTGACCCGGTCCAGGCGATCCCATCAAATTGTTGATGCCCTCGCTCCCTTACTCCCGGGTTGAGAGCCAGAGGCACTCGATAGACCTCCTCGGAAACATCCACCGGCGGAAGCACGCCTTGCGACCAGCGCACAAAAGCGGTGCCCGAACGACACCAGGCCGCGACAACTCGTTGCGGATACAGGGCATGCATGATACTAACCCATGCGCCACCTCCCGAATGCCCCCACAAACACCATGGAACCGATCGCAATTCCGGATGATTGGTTATTGTTGCAAATTCATCTAAACAGCGAAGAAATGCCGCGGCCGAACCGTTACGAGGATCGCCCCACAGGTGACATTTTTGGTCCTCTTCCTGACCATACGATGGTCCAAGCAGGGCACAATCCCACTTGCGAGCCAGAGCTTGCCAGTGCAAGTCATCCGCGGCCGTCAAACCGTTTTGGCTTGCGCCGGTGCCACAGCCATGTTGATGAACAATAACCCCGCGCAATTCTTTAACATCGGGGGGAACCCATAACCGGTAAAGGACCGGCATTTGCAAGCCGGTTGCATCGGAGGCTTTTGGATAATTTATGGACCAGACCTGTCCATCGGCATACACATGACCCGCAAGGACATTTACGAAGATCAGGTAACCCAATAATTGCTTCAACACGGTCTCCTAACTATGCCTGCCGGGGGACGGCCAGATATTTCGGAAAAACATAATACACCACCATCATACACAGGTATTACCATACGGGTGGCATGCTGGTCGTAATTGTGCATATTCACCCAATAAACACAATCCAGCTTCGGCCCGTCGTGAATGCCTTATGCTACCTCGCCGGCGCTCATCCCGGGAGACGGGCGGCTTTCCGCCGGCCATGATAATAGCGGTCAGGTTGTCTGAGTATAATTCCTGTTCTTACCACACCCTCGCCTCCGGCGTTAACCAACATTGGCTTGTTATCCCAAGGAATAGGTATAGGATACCGTACATCGGCAATACTGGTGTGGTCACCCAGCCCGCAGCTTCCGGGGAACCGAGTTCCGCGTATTGAACCCGAGGAACCCAAACAGGATACACACAATCCCAATGATCCAAATGCTTATACATATCCTATCCATCATTGTTCTTCCGGCCGCGAGCGCATCGGTCTCGGCGAATGATGCTCCAGCTATGACCGGTTCACCGGAGGTTTCAACGAAATCGAACGGGACAACCGACCCTCTTACCACGGAGCATCCCGGGTTGTACCTTTTTGTGGACGATTACTGGATAGCGGAGCAAGAGGGACTGTCACGGTTACTGAACCGGCCGGAAGTGTTACCCGAGCCGATCATTTGGCCGGACAAGCCGCAGGTCGAGCAGGATTGCGCATGGGGCAATGTATTACGCGAACCGGATGGACGGATCCGCTTATGGTACACGACGATGAGGATGGGGCACGAAGGACGGGGGGGCCACGCAATGGCCGCCGCGGGGGTCTGGGGACGGGGCAATGATTTTTCTTTCTATCCACGCTCGGAGGATGATCGCCCCGTAGTCGAACACATGCTTGGTCGATATGCCGAATCGAGGGACGGTCTACATTGGGTCAAACCCGAATTGGGTCTTATCGAATTCCGTGGAAGCCGGCGTAACAACATTGTTCTTAACGGCACGTTGGCCTCGCAGCAAACCGACGGAGCGTTAACTAATGCGGACGGCTTTACCGTGGTACGCGACGATGAGGAGAGCGACCCGACGAAGCGCTATAAACTTATCGCCCATTGGGAATCCATTCATTACTGGGATAATCATTCGGTAAGCGGAGCCCTTGGCCGCCCGGAAGAGGTCATGAAAAAGTACCACGAGGCGCGAGGCAAATACATTACCTTCAGTCCGGACGGGATTCTGTGGAACCAACCACTGGTTCGCCTGCAAGTACCCTCCTTCGGAGATCGCTGCCTGGTTACCCGCAACCATCGCCATCAATACTGGTGGCTCAACAATCGACCTAATGCCGCTAACGGCTATGGGGCGGCCGGCTTGCAGACCAGCAAAGATCTGATCAATTGGTCACCGATCGAGGCGATATTGCCACGAACTGAAGACAATCCCGATCACCCGGATATCGAAAGCCTGATTCCCTTCAATTACGGTAATCAGGATCTGGCTTTCCTGATTACCCAGGTTAAAAGGGAGAACGACTCCAAGTTGCTGTCGTTTATCGCATCTCACCACGACGGCGAGGACTGGAAACGGGTTTCCATGGTGCCCACGGAACCGTTCATCCCGCCCGGCCCGAAAGGCTCCTATTATAGCAACGGCGCAGTAGTCCTGCAGAACGAACCGTTGATCATAGGCGAAGAGCTGTTGATCTATTTCAATGCCTTTGCTCTACGCGATGAACCACAATCCCGCTTCGGCCGCCGAAGTATCGGCGTGGCCAAGCTGCGGCGAGACGCCTTCGCGGGGTTAACGGCTGGAAATGAGCAAGCTGAACACCGGTCGGGCCGCTTGGTCACCCGCCCCCTCAAGGTGTCGTCACCCAATTTGTATTTGAATATCGAACAGCGTGGAGCTGGAGGAGCAGCGAAAGTCGCCTTACGACACGCGGATCAAAGGCCCATACCAGGATTTGGTCCGCAAGAGGCCCTGCCGATAACGCAGGATGGCGTACGTCATCAGGTAAGCTGGAAAAACCGAGCGGATATTGGAGCCTTGCTTGGCCAGGATGTGGTCATCGAGATGGAACTGACCGGCCCGGCCATCCTTTACGCGATTGTTTTTGAATAGCATGGATCCGGCTTACATGAATCACACACGGCCTTGAGCAGTTGAAGTAACCATAGGGGTCGAGAACCATCGGCATGGTTTTCCCGCAGCGTTCCAGTCGATCCACACACTCCCCCGGCATGATCCGGGTACAACTGGACACGATATATAATTGTCACCCAAGACGGATTTCCTTAAAGGCCCCTCGATCCGAACGATCATCTTGCTCATTGCCCGCCACCGATAAAAACGGTTTGGACGACCGGCAATCCATGAATCACAATCGTTGACCGCTGATCGCGGCGCAACTCCTACCGCAGCTTCAACAGGAAGGCCAATGTTGTTATAATGACGGTCTTTGCCGGTTTGATGGCCGTTGAGGTAAGAAAGCGGCATGTTATGAGTAGAGCGACGTGCATGACAACTGAGCAGATAGCCGGCCGACTGACCGCCTGGGGCGAACGGTTCGAGGCGGTCCTAGTGGACGCCCTGCGGACGAACGAGGATGTCCCCAGCCCCCTGGCCGAGGCAGTCCGCTACGCCACCTTGGGCGGCGGCAAGCGGGTACGACCATTCGTACTGAGCAGGGTGTGCGAGCTATGCGGAGGGTCCGAGCGGGAGGCCGCCCCGGCAGCGGTGGCGATTGAATGCGTGCACGCTTTTTCGCTGATCCATGATGACCTGCCGGCCATGGACGACGACGATTTCCGGCGAGGCCGGCCGAGTTGCCACAAAGCCTTTTCCGAGGCGGTTGCCATCCTGGCCGGCGACGCGCTGTTTGCCCGTGCGTTTGAGCTTCTGGCCGACGGTTTTCGCGACCCGCAACAATCGACGGACGCCGTGGCCGAATTGGCCAGAGCCTGCGGCTGGTCCGGGATTATCGGCGGGCAGACTTTGGATATCCTGAACGAGCCGGGCACTCCATCGCTCGAACAGGTTACCAGAATTCACCTGCTCAAGACCGCCCGGCTATTCGAATGTGCGGCTCGGTTGGGTGCGATTTGTGCCAGAGCGGATGAGGCCCAAACACGGGCAGCCGTCACCTTCGGGCGACAGCTCGGCCTGGCATTCCAGATCGCCGACGACCTGCTCGATCAGGCCGGGGCACCAAACGGCGTCGCGCCAGGCAAAGGTGACCCCGCCGACCAGCCGACCTATCCGGCAGCCATCGGCGTGGAAGCCAGCCGGCGGGCAGCAGAGGAAGCGGTCGCCCAAGCCGTCGCGGCATTAGATATTTTCGGGCCACCGGCCGATGACTTACGCGCTCTGGCCCGTTTCGTTATCGAACGAGAGCTATAATGTGGGATACCCTGGAGACGGGTAGCCTGGTTGACCAAAAACGAAATACGTGGGAGACGATCTTGTTCAGATACCAGGTTCGTATCAACCACGTTTTCACTAAGAATCGGAACGCATGAATCTGCTGGACAATATTCATCATCCTCGCGACTTGCGGCAGCTCGCTCCCAACCAGCTCAAACAGTTGGCCGGAGAGATCCGCAATCGTATCCTCGAAGTGGTCAGCCGCAACGGCGGTCATCTAGCCAGCAACCTGGGGGTAACCGAATTGGTTATCGCCCTGCACTACTGCTTCGACTTCGAAAAAGACCGGCTGATCTGGGATGTAGGTCACCAGTGTTATCCGCACAAGCTGCTCACTGGGCGTCATGAGCGTTTCGATACGTTACGACAAAGCGGGGGCATCAGCGGATTTCCGAACATACAGGAAAGCCCGTTCGATTTGTTCAACGTCGGGCATGCGGGTACGGCAATCGCCACGGCCCTCGGGCTCGCCCGAGCCGACCAGCTCAGCGGGCACGACGGACGAACGATCGCCCTGGTCGGCGATGCGAGTATCGTCAACGGCTTGTCCTTCGAGGGCATGAACCAGGCGGGGCTCCTCGATCGGCATTTCATGGTTATCCTCAACGATAACAGTTGGGGCATCACCCCGACACAGGGGGCGTTGGCCGACACTCTCGCCAAAATACGAACCAGTTCCTACTATGAGGAGATCAAGCAACGGGCCAAACACTATCTGCCCAAGGTTCCCCTGGTCGGACAATCGGTAGTCGAGGCCCTCGGCCACATCAAAGATACGATCAAGGCCACCGTTTCTCCGCTGCAGATTTTCGAGCAACTGGGTTTCATGTACGTCGGCCCGATGGACGGGCATAATATCAGCAACCTGGTAGACATGCTCAACCTCCTGGGCGACGTACAGCATCCCGTTCTGCTCCATGTGCATACCAACAAAGGCCACGGGGCCGACTTCGCCATCGCCGAGCCCGGCCGGTTTCATTCCCCCCTGCCCTTTATCGTGAACAATGGCAAGGTAACTCCGCAAAAGACCGCTGGGCGAAGCTGGACCTCGGCCTTTTCCGACGCCCTGCTCGAACTGGCCGCGGAGGACGACCGGGTAGTAGCCATCACCGCGGGCATGCCGGACGGCACCGGGCTGGACCAATTCGCCCAACAGTATCCCTCGCGTTATTTCGACGTGGGCATAGCCGAGAGTTGCGCGGTGGATATGGCCGCGGGTATGGCCCGGGGCGGACTCAAACCGATCGTCGCGATCTATTCGACATTCATGCAGCGGGCTTTCGATCAGATCTTTCAGGAAATCACCTTACAGGGGCTGCCGGTGACGCTTTGCATGGATCGGGCCGGGCTGGTCGGCGGTGACGGGGCGGTGCATCACGGTTTCCTGGACATAAGTTACCTACGCGGTCTGCCGAACATGATCTTAGCGGCGCCGGCGGACGAAAACGAATTACGTGCGGCCCTGCGTTTCGCCGCCAGGCAAGAGACAGCCTGTGCGCTGCGTTATCCACGCGCGGATGTGCCGCGTTCCTTCGGCGAGGCCCCACCGTTCGAGCTGGGGCGGTGCCGGCTGATGCGTAAGGGGACGGATGCCACGCTCCTGGCCTACGGTACGACGGTGCGTAACGCGCTCGACGCTGCCGAGCTACTGGCCGCCGAAAACGTGTTTGTGCGCGTCTACAACGCCCGTTTCGCCAAGCCGGTCGATCAGGAAATGGTCCTGGCCGCCCTGACCGCCGGGCACCCGGTGGTGACCATCGAGGATCATTCAGTGGTGGGCGGATTTGGTTCGGCCGTTCTGGAAACCGCCCAGGAGCTGCGGCTGCCGACCGACCACATCGTTCGTCTCGGCATCCCCGGCGATCGGTTCATTCGGCACGGCTCGCGCACGGCACAGTTAACCGAATGCGGCCTCGACGCCGCGGGTATAGCCGCTGTCGTCCTCCGCGAAATCGAGCAGGCCGGCCTGCACAACCCAAAATCCACAACACGGAATACGGCG
>JAAYCU010000107.1 GCA_012729595.1 Phycisphaerales bacterium | reverse complement strand
GGCCCGCACGCCACGGGCACTGCTACGCGCGATCACTCAAGCCTTGCAGGCCGTCACAGCCGAGGATGCCGAGGGGTGGTTTCAACATTGCGGCTATCGATACACCCAATCGTGAAATGCTCTAGCAAACAGGCCCAGGACTTCGCCGCGAGGCGGGACTCGGGCCTGTTTTATCTGGCAAGCTCCGCGAATACCGATAGTCCACGAGCACCGAGGGCAACGGATAATTGCTTGGATGAATAGGATAGTCGGCCTACGCCATCTTCGCAGATCGTTGCTCGATCTCTCCGTCTGCCCAAAGCTTCCTCCTGCGCCACTGCCTCCTGCTTACATACACCGCGGAACGCCTGGTGGTGTTCTATATCTGCCCCGCCGCGCAGCGGCGATAGGAATATAACGCTCATGACGAAATCAACACATACCTCCCATAGCCAGCCTGCCATCCCAAACAAGACGCAATATAAGTCAGTCTACAAGGAATGGCCTCAACTGATAGGTTCATCGCCGTCGATAATAAAAAAGACCAAACGAAGCCAAAACGACCCAATACCGATATAATCCTTTGCTATGTAAATATATACAGTGGCTAGCGAGCACTAACATAAGGGGATGAAAGGCAAAGACCATCAGCCGGCCGGCCGATATCGCTTAATATCCAATATGCACAACCCACCGGGGTTGCACCACGGGTGTTGGTCGAGCACACTAGCGGTGCAGAAATTACACAGGAGAACTGCTGCATGGGTATACCGTTAGGTCGCAAGTACTGGCCCTGTTGCTTGTTCCTGCTGGCCGCGGGCTATCCCGCTCTCGCCGCGGGTGCAGAACCAACAACGAACCCCGCCACCGCGCCGGCTTCACGGCCAAGCGCGGCCATCGACGGCTTCCGCCTCTGGGCCTGCCCCACGCCCCCCGCAACCGAAATACTTCCGGACGGTGAATCCGTACCACCATTCATTTTCCGCGCACCTTGGGCCGTTCATGATACAGCGGCCCAAAAGACTTTTTTTGTATATACCGGAATCCTCGCTACCGACGGCACTTCGGAAAGTACACCACGCCCGGCCGTCATGACTGCCTTATTTGATCATCAAAATGGAACCGTAACCCGACCGGTAATCGTCTGCCGGGACACCCCGGCCGGCGGCTGCCCGGAACCTGCCTTGGTTCTCGACGAGCAAGGCTATCTCTACGTGTTCGTAAGCAACGGTCCGGGACAGCCCTCCCATATCTATCGCAGCCGCACGCCACGCTCGATCGATGCTTTCGAGAGTATCTTTCAAGCCGATTTCGTGGCCCCCCAGCCCTGGTATATACCTAAACATGGGTTCCTCCTGATCCACCTTCAACCGCACGCCGATAAAAACCTTGTATGCTTCAGCACCAGCCCCGACGGCCTTGCCTGGTCCGAGCCGCAACCGATCGCCGCTCTCGCGGCGGGCCATCGCATGGTCAGCGGCCGGTTCAACCACAAAGTCGGGGTGGCCTTCTCCTACGAAGAACAACCGGGCTTGCCTACCGATCTGTTCTATCTACAAACCTCCGATTTCGGCTCTTCATGGCAGACCGCGGACGGCATGAACATGACATTGCCCATTACCGAGCCAGGCAATGAAGCGCTGCTGCGCGATTACAAATCCATGAACAGAGTGGTCTACCCCAAGGACATGAACTTTGATCGAGCGGGCTACCCCGCGATTCTTTATGTGTCCGCCCTTGGTCCGCAGTTCAAGGCCCCTCGCAAACGGCGCGTCTGGTATATCGCCCGCTGGTTTCGCGATTGGGAGATCACCGGCCTGATTACCTCCAATCACAACCTGGATGCCGGATGCCTGCATATCACTCCCGAAATCTGGTACCAGCTCTTTGCACCGACCGATCCCGGCCCGCAACCTAAGACGCCCGGAGGCGATATCAACGTATGGGTCTCCGCCGACCGGGGAAGAAGCTGGAGCCGCGCCAGACTGACCGCCGACCACCAATTCAATCATCAGGACGTGCGGCGGCCGATTGACGCAAGCGATGACCTCTATGCCTTCTGGGTACGCGGCGATGCCCGCAAAGGCACCCATGGCCGTATCCTCTTTTGCGACTCCAAAGGGCAAGTGTTTATCCTGCCGGAGAAAATGGACACACCGGTCGCCCAGCCTGAACGCGTGACGTTCCAACAGTAACTTATGCGCAGTATCCGAAGATCATACTCGTAACCGCTAAACCCCAATCGTCGTTAAGATTCCGGCGACTTGACGACCAGGGTTTCCTTGTCGATCAGGATTTGCAGTATTTCCTCGCGGCTTTCGGCTTCTATGAGTCGCTCCACCATATCGCCATCGAGCAGGCGCATCAGCCGGGCAAGGGTGCGAAGATGCCGGCGATCATCATGACAGCAGATCAGAAAAAACAGCGAAGTCAGATCACGGAAAGGCGACCCGAATCCGATCCCCCGTGTCAGTCGGGCCACGCAGATGAACGGCTCGGCGGATACATAGGGCATGGGCTGACGAGGGTGCGGGATGGCTACCCCGTTGGGCAATGCCGTCGAGCACATCTCCTCGCGTTCCTGAATAGCCTGCAGCAGCCCCGCTTCGTCGTAGAGCAAGCCGGTACGACCGGCCAGTCCCACCAGCTCCCTAAGCACCGAAGCCTTGGTGTTGGCGGGCAACGCCGGGTCGATGCCTTCCAGCCCGATCAACCCGGTAACCAACATATCCGAACCTTGGGAGGTTTCGTGCATGGACTTTTCCAGAGCGATCAACCGCCCTTCGTCCAGGGTATGCATTTCCTGTTGCAGCCACTCGGTAACCTGGGCTCGGTTAAACCGCCACTGCCCCCCTACTTTCTGGCCAGGCAGTTTGCCCCTATCAGCCAGACGACGCACATCGCGCACATCCATGCCGATAAACTTGGCGAACTCCTCAAGACTAAGACTGCGATACGGCATAACCACGCTCATAATACGGTTTGTAAAGTGCCGACTGGGCAGGCCCATTCACCCCGCCCGGCAGCCCATTATAACATTTCACGTGATGTGCACACATTCTCCCATCAACAATCGCTTTCGGCCAGAGCGGCCTTCGGCCCATCGTCCCAAGCCTCAATAATATCGGACCTGGATCGGGGGCGAAATGGCAAAATGTCCCGATATAAATGGACCCGCCGTGACGGTTGCCGATAATTCTGTAGAGGACTTTCCAGAATTGGAGTCGAATCATGCGCGATGAGCAGCATCGGTCAGTAATCAACACACGCACAGGTCTTGCCCCGGCCTGTATTTTATTACTTGCGATAATCGGTGGATGCTCGAAACCGGAACCGCCACCGATGGCCTACTGTGGCCCCACCTTGGCCAGCGATCAACTGGGTGTTCCAGTAACTGATTACCCACAGACGGGATACGTACTATTAGAGACGGAGCCCACACAAGGCCGTTTTCCCATAGCCCTGGCGGTAGCCCGGCTGGATCAACCGAGTTTGTGGGAGCAACGTAACGGCATGCCCGCCGATCGATGGCAGTTATCTACCATTCCGGAAGAGCAGGCCACTTATTGGAACGCCCTCTTCAACACGGTAATGCAAGTCAGGGAAGT
>JAAYCU010000106.1 GCA_012729595.1 Phycisphaerales bacterium | reverse complement strand
GTCAGAGGATGCATCCTTGGCCTTTGGACATGGCCGGGGCGGGGGGATTACCCGTCAAGTCAGATGAAACAAGGGGCATGGGTAATGGCCAGAGCGGAAACGCAGCGCGTGGAGCGGCAGACCCCGGACCTTTTGGCCGAACAACTCGCGGCCTTGCGCGAGTTGATGCCGCAAATCTTCACCGAGGGCCGGGTGGACGGCGACAAGCTCCGCGAGACCTTGGGCGATTTCCTGGACGAGCGGCCGGAGCGGTATTCGTTCACCTGGGCGGGCAAGCGCGACGCCATTCGCCTCCTGCAGATTCCCAGCCGGGCGACGCTCACGCCCGTTCCCGCCGAATCGGTCAACTTCGACACCACCCAAAACCTGTTCATCGAGGGCGAGAACCTCGAGGTCCTCAAACTGCTTTACAAAGCCTACGCCGGGCGGGTCAAGATGATCTATATCGACCCGCCGTACAACACCGGCAACGATTTTATCTACCCGGACAACTTCGCCGATCCCCTCGGCCGCTACCTCGAACTCACCGGCCAGAAGGACGCCCAGGGCAACCTCCTGACCAGCAACCCCGAAACCTCCGGACGATACCACTCCGCCTGGCTCTCCATGATGTATCCAAGACTCTTCGTCGCCCGGCAACTCCTGCGCGAGGACGGCGTTATCTTCATCAGTATCGACGATAACGAAGTACACAATCTGCGATGCCTTCTCAATGAGATATTCGGCGAAGAGAACTTCATAGCAACGATTATTTGGCAAAAGGTATTTGCTCCAAAAAATACTGCTAAATATTTCTCGGAGGATCATGATTATATTGTTGTCGTTGCAAAGAGTGCTGTTACTTGGCTTCCGACTCTTCTACCAAGAACAGCGGAAGCAGACGCTCGCTATCACAATCCCGACAATGATCCTCGTGGCACTTGGTCTTCCAGTGATCTAACAGCACGCAATTATTACAGTGAAGGCCTTTACGAGGTTACAGGCCCATCAGGAAAACCGTTTAAGCCTGCAATTGGAGCATATTGGCGTGTTAGAAAAGATAAATTCATTGATCTAGACCGAGACGGTCGCATCTGGTGGGGTAAGGACGGCGGCAACATGCCGCGTTTGAAGCGGTTCCTTTCCGAAGTTAGGGAAGGAATCGTCCCGCAAACCCTATGGAAACATGATGAAGTCGGTAATACGCAGGAAGCCAAGAAAGAACTCTTGGAGAATGTAAGGTTCGAGAATACGGATAACGTTCTTGACACTGTTAAGCCTACTCGAATGCTTCAACGGCTTTTGCAAGTTGCAACAGAGTCAGACAATCGCCATTTGTTGCTAGATTTCTTTGCTGGAAGTGCTCCTATGGGGCATGCCGTGATGAAACAGAATCGGCAAGATGGGGGCAATCGTAAATACATATGTGTGCAAATTCCTGAATCTTTACCCAGCCCTGAAAATTCTCTGAAAACCATCGCCGACATCGGCAAGGAGCGTATTCGCCGGGTCATCAAGAAGCTGGAGCAGGAAAACGAGGGCAAGCTGGACCTGAAGGAGCGGGCAATGCCCGAGGATTTGGGTTTCAAGGTATTCAAGCTGGCCGAGAGTCATTTCCGTTCGTGGGCCGGGGCCGAGGAAAAGGACGGCGAATCGCTGCTGGCCGAAATGGAAAAGATGCAAGACCCGCTGTTGCCGGGCTGGCGGCCGCACGACGTTATTTACGAGGTGGCCTTGAGGGAAGGGTACAGCCTGACCAGCGCGATCGAGGAATTGAAGGATATCGCGGACAACCGGGTTTATCGGGTGACCGATCCTGATCGGGAGCAGACCTTTCGAATCTGCCTGGATGACACCTTGAAGGATAAGACGATCAAGGCCCTGAATCTCACCCGGGACGATCTGTTCATCTGCCGCGACGTGGCCCTGACCGACGAACAGGCCGCGAACCTGGCCCTGCAATGCCGGTTGAAGACGATATGAATGACACGAACGACATAAAACTTTGGACTTGGCAGCTACCGGATTGGGATATCACTCGTCAGAAACGAGATTTGTCCTATATTGAAGAGGCATGGGGAGAGTATACCGCAAACAGGCTACGAACACTTTATGATCGATTACATCGAAAACTGGGCACCGAAGAATTCTTGTTTTGTACCACGCAATATACGTATTGGGCGCAACTTGAAATCCGTCGTTTGTGGGTTCTTGATGTTCCGAGAGAGAAAGTGTTTTGTTACATAAGTTCACCAATGTGGGAAGCTCTTGTGAGTCAAAATTTTTGCATGGTTACGGAAGAAGAAGCATGGCAAAATCTTATTCTAGATGATGACAAGATGATGACGCGAACAACATCCGGACAAATGAAGGATATTGATCCGTTGATAAAGGTTCCAATCCATTCGGAATGGGTTGTCGATAATACGAAAGGCAACATGGGGAAAGGCAACATGGGTATTGTTAGGGCGAGTAGAAGCAGATATGAGGATCTGCCAACGCTGTAATATTTAGCAATACAGTATCAAGTTTTTAGGAGCTTCGCATGTCCAAGGAAGATCGGGATATCTTGCTGGATGCGTTTCCGCAATTAAAACATATTTTTCCTCAGCTTGAAGATCCTGAAGATAATCAGGCGGTGTTATTGATTTCAAAGGATGACAGCAGCGAAGCTTTCGCGGGAATTCTGGCGGGCTTATATTCGAAGTCGCCGATTCTCTTCAGAGAATCCAAGATCAGTGAAGAGGAGTGGGAAAAGAAGACCGATATGATCGCAAATACAGGCCAGCAGATCAATCTATTTGCCGGTTCCTCGCCCGAAAGACTTTGTCTTGTTGTTACGCGGCTGGACCAGCGCCCCAAGTGGCTCATTTATCATTTGAAATCGCTGCTGGAGAATGCTGCAAGAAAATATCTTTGTATAGCCTCAGCGACGGACTTCAAGAAAATCCCGGCGCTGCTATCTTCCCATTTTCATCGCGTCGAATACGGCAAAGGAAAAAGAAAGAGAGTAAAGAAAAAGGCAACGCATCGTGAAGGGTGAGGTTATAAGTGCTTGTCAACAAGATGAATACATATGTATAACCATTTTGCGGAGGCGCGCAAAATGGTGGCCCCGCGGAGTCTGTTGAGTAATGGAATTTCGTTTTGACGCCAATCAGGAGTTTCAGATTCAGGCCGTCGAGGCCGTGGCGGACCTTTTTGACGGGCAAGGGCGGGTGGCGGCCCAGATGCGCTTTGAGGAAGGGGCCTTGTCCCTGGCCGCCGTCGCCAACCGGCTGGATATCGGCGAAAACCGCCTATTGGAAAACCTGCGGGCCGTTCAGAAACGCCATAAAATCCGGCCTGACGAAAAGCTGGAACATATCGAGGAGGACATCGCCACCATCAACGGTCGAAAGGCGGCAAGCTTTCCCAATTTCTCGGTGGAAATGGAGACGGGCACGGGCAAGACCTACGTTTACATCCGCACGATGTTAGAGTTGTTCAAGCGGTACGGCCTGAGGAAGTTCATCGTGGTCGTGCCGTCCGTGGCGGTCCGGGAAGGCGTGCTCAAGACGCTCCAGGTAACGGAGCGGCACATCCGTCAACTCTACGGCAACCCGGTTTACCGCTATTACGTGTACGACTCGGCCAACCTTTCGCAGGTGCGCCAGTTTGCCCAGGCCGATAGCGTCGAAGTCATGGTGATGACCATGGACAGCTTCAACAAGGCCTCCAACGTGATTCGCCAGAGTACCGACCGGCTCCAGGGCGAGACCCCGATCCATCTGGTTCAGGCGTCCCGGCCGATATTGGTCCTGGACGAGCCGCAGAACATGGAGAGCGAGAAGAGTATTGCCGCTCTGGCGGCGCTGGACCCGCTCTTTGCCCTGCGTTATTCGGCCACGCATCGTAACCCCTACAACATCGTCTATCGGTTGACGCCGGCGGAAGCCTACCGCCAGGGTTTGGTCAAGAAGATCGAAGTGGATTCCGTGATCCGCGAGAGCGATGAGAACCGGCCGTATATTCGGGTGGAGGCCATCGAATCGAAAAAGAATACGATTACGGCCAAGATGGCGATTCATAAACTGATGAAAAGCGGACAGGTCAAGGAAACCGTCTTGACCTTTCGCCCGGGCGATTCTCCCGCCGAAAAGGCGAATAGGCCGGAATACGCCGGGTGGGAAATCGACGAGATTAACCCCGGCGGAAAATTCGTCCGGTTCGCCAACAATATTGAAATCAATCTGGGCGACGAGCAGGGGGCGGACAAGGAGGCCATCTTCGCCGCCCAGATTCAGCATACGGTCGAGGAACATTTCCGCAAGCAGGAACGCTTGCGGGGCCGGGGGATCAAGGTTCTCTCGCTGTTCTTCATCGATCGCGTGGCCAACTATGCCCGGGAGGACGGCCTGATACGCCGCTTGTTCAACAAGGCCTTCGAGCAATTGAAGATGCGCCACGATGCGTGGAAAGATCTGACGGCGGGCGAGGTCCAGGCCGCGTATTTCGCCGAGAAACGTCGCAAGGGCGGGATGACGGAACTGGTGGATTCGGTTTCGGGCGAGAGCCGGGAGGACGAGGCCGCGTACGATCTGATCATGAAGGATAAGGAACTGTTGTTGTCTTTCCCGGAAGCGAACGAGGAAGAGGAGACCCGGCGGAAGAAGCATGTGTGTTTTATCTTCTCGCATTCGGCCCTGCGCGAGGGGTGGGACAATCCGAACGTGTTCCAGATTTGCACGTTGAATCAAACCGCCTCGATGGTCAAGAAGCGGCAGGAGGTCGGCCGGGGCATCCGTCTGGCGGTGGATCAATCGGGCCAGCGCGTACATGACGAGGGGGTGAATGTCCTGACGGTAGTGGCCAATGAGAGCTACCGCGATTACGTCGAAACCCTGCAAAGCGAGATCGCCTTTGAATACCGAGCGGAGATCGAAGCCCGGTATGGAAAACCGATCAGCGAACTGACAAAAGCCGAGCGCCGCAAGATCGAAAGCGAGTATGGCGAGGGCATCCTGCCCCCGCCGCCCCGAAAGGCCGGGACAAATAAGGCCCGGTTACGCAAGGCCCGGGTTATGAAAGAGGATTTCAAGGAGCTTTGGGAGCGAATTAAACATAAGACCCGCTACGCGGTAAGGATTGATACCGATCGGCTTCTAAATGACGTTATCCCGGATTTGAACGGAGCGGGTGTATCTACGCCGAGAGTGGCGATTACGAAAGCGGTGGTGGAGGTGGGCGAGGATGGCATCTTTGAAGCCATGCAGATGAGCGCGGCCAGAACGGCCTTGGATTTGCGCGGGCGTTACCCGTTGCCTAATCTGGTGGAGTTGATGGCCAGCCTGATGGAACACACTTCTCCACCCATCCGCCTCAGCCGGAAAACGTTATTATCGATTTTCCGTCGGGCGGCCAACAAACAGTCGGCTATGAATAATCCCCATGAATGGGCCTCGGTTGCCGTGCGGATCTTGAAAGAGAAGCTGGCCGATCATCTGGTCAATGGAATCCAGTACGAAAAGCTGAACGAGTGGTATGAATTGACCCAGATTCTGGACGACGACGAAGTTGAGCTGTTCAGTAAATATATTGCTGAACCCAATGAGGACCGGGATAAATCGATCTATGATTTTATTCCTTGCGACTCGGAGATTGAGGAACAGTTTGTCAAGGACCTCGAAAGCCGGGAGGACGTCAAGTTATATTTAAAGCTGCCTTACTGGTTTACGGTGCCGACCCCGGTGGGCGATTATCGACCGGACTGGGCCATCGTGATGGACGGACCCGCGCAGGAAGGGAAGCCCGTGCTGTATCTGGTTTCCGAGACGAAAGGATCAACGCGCAAGGATGACTTGCGGCCGGACGAATGGCGCAAGATCAAGTGCGGGGCCGCCCACTTCGGCTCAAAGTATTTTCGTACCAAGGGCGCTTTGGAGGGTGTTGATTTCAAGTTGGTCACCAAAGCGAGCGAATTGCCGTAAAAAGGTTAAGGAATAAGACCACGGAAAATCATTTTCCCCTTTGGTTTTCTACAACTATGGTCCGGAACTCGGTTGATCAATAATGACGATCCCTCCAATTATCGAAAGATGAAGGCTGACCGCTGACCGCTGTACACTTGTCCCGTCGTAGCTTCTGGCGAGGACGGTCTGACGGCTGATTGGCACGCGCAAATCCGCAAATCACCGCCGCGGTAATCCCTCCATCCCCCTCTCCCGCTTCCGGTTCAGGACAGCCGGTGTCCCTCGCTGGCGCGTCGGGCTGGTGGAATCGGTCTTTTCGTCTGCATCCTGTTGACGCCGCCCGTTCCACAAAACCCATCCCCTCCGGCCCACCCCCGCGTGTTCTTATGGGAATAGCCATACGTTACGAACGCTGGATTTCTGACATGGAGGTTGTTGCATGAGGGTATCCGAATGGCTTGTTCAGCCTTCATGTATTCTCCGCGGGCTCCGTGCCCTTGGTAAAACCAAAAAGCGCCAAACGAACCCAATCCCGGAAATAAACGCCATAACCAATTGCCATATAAAGAACTACGCATGATAGAAACCACTAACATACGCGGAAATATCACCGGGGACTCAATGTTGTCCGCTGCTCTACTCCTGATCCCCGCACGGCATTACAATCGTTCCGGATACTGTGTTACCTCGCGGCCGGTTTCCGGCCGGAGTGAGCGAAGAGTTGAAGATATTCTCTGGTTGGATGTTGCCATGTCCCCACTTGAACCCGTACGCAAGATGCTGGAAAACGAGCCGGACGATCTTTTCCTTAATTTCGCCTTGGCCATGGAGTACCTCAAGGCCGGACGCGCCGAAGAGGCCCTGACCCAACTGACGCGTGTGCGGCAGATCGATCCAGACCACGTGCCCGCTTATTTGCAGGCCGGTCAGGCCCTGGTCTCTCTCGGCCGAAAGGAAGAGGCCAAGGCCATGTTGACCGAGGGCATGGCCGCCGCCGAGCGGCAGGGCGATCGGCACGCCGCGGAACAGATGCGGGGGATGCGGAAACTCCTTGAAGCCTGAATCATGCCGATGGTGGACGGAAAAATGGGGCCGGCTGGCTCCAGGGCGGAATTGGTTATACGCCGTCTTCCTGGCTCAGCTTTTTAAGGAATAATTCCGCCTCGCGGTGGCGTTTGAAGGTTCGTTCCTGCATGCGAAACAGGGTGGTATGCATCCGGCGTTTCCCCTCTCGCCACTGGCAGCCGATTTTTTTGTGCAAAAGCTCGTGATGCATGACCGACTCCACGACATATTCGGGAACCCCCGGATGATCGAGCGTGCTGCTGATGCAAACAGTATCTCGCTCAAAATCGTAGTGCCCGTATTTATAGCGGCTCGGGTTGCGGTTCCACGTCAGCCGTGGGCGGGCCATTTTGCCGTCGAAGTATTCGGTATTGACGCGGTCGAATACGTCGGCCAGGTCGTGGGTCATCCCTCGGGTGCGTTCCACAACCCCGCCGGCCTCCTCCAGGGCGCGGGCGATACGCTGGTATTCTGCGGAGAGCAGTGCCGCGTTGATCGTCGAGCGGCTCGCCTTGTTGCCCAGCATCTGGCGGCCGAGTATGTCCAGCAAGGAGGCGTCAAAGGCGATCATCGGGCTGGCCAGTACTATCCGCGTGCCCCGTGGCGTTACCCGCCAGGAATAGAGATAACTCGACGGCTTGTAGTGGATCAGCAGGGGGGTGACCCATGCGATCCGCTCGTCGATCATTTGCCCCAGGATACGAAGGCTTTGATGCACGGCCTTGACCAGCGCGGCGAAAGGCTCCGACTCGGCGAAGTATCGGAACCAGCCGAGTTGGTGCCGAGTGTTCGGCAGGAGCTGCTCGGACAATAGATTGTCCCTTTGCATTGCGTAGTTGAGTCGGTCGGCGGTCCGACGGATAACCTGGGATGTGGCCCGTGGGTCGAAACGGCCGGACGCGATACTTAGCGAGAGGTCGTCCAGTAGCGAGTCCAGAAATGCTCCCAAGCCGCGAAAGGATACGGATTCCGGCCCGGTTCGCGGACGGTCGCGCGTTTCGGCGGTAACGATGGAGGCTTTGGATAAGTCGGCCTGTTTGAGAATCTGGTACGCCCGGCGCGAGGGGCCGGGCAGATGGTGTTCGGTTAGCGAGTGGCGTCGGAGGATGGATTCGGTTTGAGCTATGGTCTGATCGATACGCAACCGCAGGGCCTCCCGCTGGGCGGCGGTCATCGGCTCGCTCAGGGCTCGTCGCAGGTCGTTAACCTGCCGAACCAATCCGGTAATACGTATGTCGGCCATTCAGCCTCCCGCAACACATCAGCCCCCGCCTACCGCCCGGATGGTCACTACGATTACATTGTAAAACGAGTGGCAGCCGGCGGCGATACCGAATCCTCGGAATATGTAGAGGCTGGCCAGATATATTCCGGCGATCGTGCGAAAGAGGAATTTGTCGGTCTGGAAGGGTTCAACACCCAAGGGCGGATGATGCTGGGCGGCGAACAGGACGGCCGACGACAGCATGATAAACAAGGCCGATGGTTTACGTGGCAGTTTGAGGATGTCGATCAACACGATGACCATGATTGTTATGCAAATAAGGCGAAACACCAGCTCCTCGTACAGGCCGGCGCCGAAGCTCCAGACCATTTCGCTGAGCCAGGCGTCCTGGGCGGCGAGCCTCGCGGCGAGTACGGCCTGCTGCAGAAGCCGATCCAGCACCAGCAGGGGGACTACCCAGATAATACTCTCGCCGAGCATGCCGGGAAGCACGTAGATATCAAATCTCCAGGGGTGCTTCCCCACGATGTGGATAGCCAGAAGAATCGCGACGGTCGCCATTGCGGGAAAGAAAAAGCCGCTGGCCCCGAAAAATTTGGTCATCTTATCAATGAGAAAGGTAGCCACCAGTTGGGTCGATGGGTCGCGGCCGCCGTCGCACAGATAGCTGCCCGCCTCGAACACTATCAGCATGGGTAAGACAAACAGCAGGCTAGGCCACGGCCGTTGCGTGACGTAGTAATAGCGTTGCCCCACGACCGAGTCCGGAGGGGGAAACAACGTTATCTCATGCTTGGCGGCCATGCCCGCGGCTTTCCTGCTCATCCTCGCGATTATCGCGGCAATCCTGTCCTTGGCAATGGGGCAGGTTGGTAGGCGACAAGATTTACGCGCCCGACATCTCCGGGAAGCTCTATCGTGCCTTGCGATGCGTCGAAAGTGGTCAGGGGCTGTCCATTCAGCAAAACCGAGCTCAACGGCCGATGCAGGTGCAGCATTATGCGAGTCGGTCTCTCGCGACGTGGGGCGTTAAGATCGATCACCACGCGGGTAGGTTCCGCCAATGCTTGTACGTGCACGTCCATTGGCCCGAACCAGGTGGCCGCCCCTTCGATCTCAATTCGCTGTCCCGGTTCAAGCCATGCGTCCGGCACTCCCGACAGCAGCCATAGCTCATCGTTATGTTCAAGCACCAGCAGGCAGCGCAGGGCATAAACCAGTTCGGCTTCCTCGGTTAAAGCATACCAGGGCCCTTCTCCCTGTCCCGGGTGCCGTACTCGACCGGCCAACATACGCGTCTCTTCGTATAATCCTGTCGTCAGGGCGTCGTAGAACGCCCGCAAAGCGTGCTTATACTGGCCACGATGCAGGTATACCGGAACCAATGATGCGTAGTTGGATTGCGCGGATACACCATCGCAAAGGGATGACCATTTGTTCTCCTGCAAATAGCGTAGAATCCATTCCGCCTCGGGCGAATGGTATGGATACACCCCGCATTCCAGCAGAGCCAACGACCCCAACGCAGTTGGGCCGAAACCATTGGCCTCTCGGCCGCGTGTCCGACTCCGCTCCGGCTGCAAAGGTATGTAAGTCCCGTCTTCCAAGCGAACGACCGGAGCCCGGATCATTGATTCTCGGCACGAAGCCCGCAATACCTGGCCGAAATCCCGGGCGTTGGCGGCGATACGTTCCGTTTCGGGATGGCCAATCGTGGCGAGGTTGTCCGCGGTTGCCCGGATACCCCGCCAGGCCCAAGCGTTGACCGCATACCACCATGCCCAGTCGGTATGACCGTCTATCCTGCCAGGTGGCAGCAGCCCCATCCCCCAATGTTTATCCTTGGCGGCCGTTCCGTGGACACCCTTCGCCAGCCGTTGGCGGGTAATGAAATCGCACGCTTTGACCAGTGCTTTGGCTTGTGAGCTCAGCCAGGTGCGATCTCGCGTGTAGAGGTAATGTTCGTTCAGCATCCACAACGCGCAACCGTGATCCTGGTTGTCGAAATACCCTTGATAATTCGCATGCTCCGAGGGTAATCCGTGGAAAACGCCTAGCCGATCGGTAAACCTGCCCACCATATCCAAGCTCGATTGACCACGAATGAAAGCCGCCAGAAAAGACGCCGCCATGTCGTGTAGACCACGTATTTCCAAGGCGCGGATCGGCGAATACGCCCGGCGAATGCCGACTTTCTCGCTTAACGTTGCGGCCGGTAGTTGCCATGTTCCTTCGTACGGATCGCGGTCGGCGGTAATCAATGTGTGTACGAGCTGGGCCTTATAGAAATCGTTCAATAGCCGATCCGGAGTTTCGAAGCGTGCCGCTTTATCCACGATTTGTCGCCACCGCTTTGTTTCGAGGAGCACCGTATCGTCGAAATTCAGAGCAGCCAGTCGTTCCCGTTGATGATCGTCAGCCGGTGGGACAAACGGAACGGCCAGCTCGATCGTGGCGTGCTGATATGCCTCTAGGGCAAATTTCCAGAGTAGTAAAGATCCCGCAACCGGGTCATCGACGACTTCAACGCGTTGGTCCGGATCGTGCTTGATGTGAAAACGATAGCCCAATTCGGGATACGACTCCAGTCGTCCGTCGCGAAAGACGCCTCGGGCCATGACCAGGCCATGGTTCAATACCAGAGCTTCGGCTGGCTCCGTGTGCCAGGATATTACTGCACCCACCGGTTCATCCGTTGGATTGTGCACGATCAACCGGCTGAGTAGTACCACGGTTTCGTCTCCGCGATGATCTTCCGGTTCCCCATCGAGATAGGTGGCTACGGCGGTTTGCACGCAAGCCAGCCCCTGATCTTGCCACCGAGTGCTTATGATCGGCAGATACCCGTCGAGTAATTCCGTTGCGTATTCGGGTATAGAGACTCTGTCGCCGATCCTGAGGCCGACCTGAAGCCGTAGGCCCCAGCGGGCTTGCGGGCGATCCCAACGGTCGCTGTCGGCCGCCCGCACCTGGAGCGAGGAACGATCAAGTAGAATCCTCCCGTCATGGCCGACTGCGATCTCCTGCCGTGCCAGCGGTAGGCCGAGCGGAACCAGTAAAGGGCGGTTCGGCGACCGGCCCGCGTCGAGGATGGGCCCCTCGCCGCGGGTGCATGACCAGTTCCGAGCCGGTTCGGTCGCGATTCGATCATAAAGACCCGTGCCCGGCAGGTAGTCGGTCTGGAGGTCTTTCATGCTGCCGTGATGCATGACGACCACGCCCAGGCTCGGGATACGCACGATTCCTCTCTCTACCACCTCGGCCGGCACGAAGGAAAAACCGCTCGACGGGTTGTGGACTTCCCGCAAGGTCACGATCGTTCGCGTGGCCGTAAGCGTGTCGCCCTCGGCATATCGTACACGAAGGGACATTGCCCCTGTGTTAAACGAAACCGGTTTATCAGACGTTCGGCCCTGTGTGTCGAGCAGGCAGCCGTTAACCGCCTCTGCTTCCAGGGGAAGATTTAGCGGGCTGTTTGGATCGAGACGAATCTCCAGATCGGCCGCCACCGCCGGACAAGGACCATACGCACGCAAGTAACGAACCGCCGGCAGATCACGCGTACCGAGGATAAAACGAAGACGATCGGTTCGTAGGGAAAAAGGCTGCATTTTCGCTTGTTCGCGGGTGTTCTCGGGCAGGAATTCGAAGGTTACGTCTCGATCACCGGCGTACCAGTCTGTCCGGGCCGTGACCCATTCGCCATGGAACCCATCCAGTGCCTTGGCGGTTGCCTGTATACCCTCGGTAGACGAATGGCTCCGCCAGTATTGCACGCTGATTTGATCTCGATCTGCGATTGCATGGCGAAATTCGATATTCACCTCGGATAGATCGCGAGGCTCATCCCATTCGATCCCGATCATAAACCTGCCATCAGGCCCGCGCCACGCTGGCCAGCCCTCGTCGCCTCGATCCAGCCGATGTGTCCCATAAGTCTGGGGTGAATTCCCCGTAAACTCCACCACATAGGCAAAATCCACCAGATTAATCGGCCGTTCGCCTCCGCTCGCCACCCCTATGGTCATACAGGCCAGCAGGCCCAACGCAGTGATAATGACCAATTGTCGTAAGATACTCATCATATCCACCTGTACCCGAGACATAAGATTCCGTATAATAACCCGCCTGCGGTAACTTGCCGATAGTTGAATCCCTTGTTACACAGAGAATGGTATCCGGGAGCAGAGCACGTGTTAATAAACAGATGTCTGGCGTCTGAAAATATCGAACTATGCGAGACGGTCCAGGACCGCAACCAAGCCATAGCCACGTTGTCCCATAATCTTGCTGTATTCCTGAAATGCGATAGATCAGCCATCGAACAAGCGGCCTTGGTTCGCGAGAAAGCCCGCACAACGGCTTTCGCTAACGGGGCGGCCATCCCGCATTGCCGGCTTCCTGGCCTACGCGATTTTGGGATGGCATTGATGATTCTCCGTCAGCCGGTGGACTGGGACAGCGAAGGGCACAAGGTTGACATAATCGCCATGATCACCGGTCCGAGCCATAACGTCTCGGCCCACCTGCGAATCCTGGCCAACTGTAGTCAATTGCTGGACAGCCTTTCCCTGCGCGATAAGCTGAAAACGGCCCCGTCTCCGAAGGCCGCTTATGACCTGGTTTGCACGGCCGAGGAAGCCATCGAACGCCGCCGGGCCGAGCATGGCATGCTTCGCGAACTACATAGCGATCATGCAAACGGCGGCGACTATCTTCGCGAAGTTACTGACCAATTCAAATGGTAACTGCCCTGTGGCCGGTTATCCGGGGGCAAGTCGAGCATTATTGCAACTCTATCCTTGAAGTGTGGCAGCATTTATGCCGCTGTGCATGGGGTGCATGTGGGCGATTCGGGTAAGAATCCGGACATAAACAAGGCCAAGGCGGCCGCCGGCTTTTTTCGTGTTAGACAAGGCGGCTAATTGTAATCCCAGTTATGGGGTGGGAATTTTGCTCTGATCCGCTAGGATAGGTAAAGCCTCGAAGCTATCGAGGAATGTATATGGCCATGGAGAGAGGCCAGCGCTTGGTTTTCAGGGTAGCCGTCACACACGTCTTTGTCAGGCGGGTACCGTGTTTCGAAAAAACCGTTCGGGAGAACTCGGTTCGTATTGCTATGGAGAGAACCGAATCATGCAGGTGGAATTGCTTACCCGCAAGCAGATTAGAGTGAGGACGGGATGGGTTCTGTTAGTTTGCGTTTGGTTTTCAGCATCAACACTAGGCGCGGACTATTTACTATTCACGGAGGGTGATCCCCAGAAGGATTTGAGCAACCTTGGCGAGCGATCGATTCCCGAAGTTGTCTGGTCGGGCAAACGATGGCGTGAGGTTCGTCTTGCTCCGGTATTAGGTGATCCGGAGATGCTTTCCAAAGACGACACGATCACCCTCAATCTTTTTGAGGATTCGGTATACACCGCCGCAATCGACAGCTTGACGGTAAATGTCAACGGTACAGTTACGGTGCGAGCTCGCCTGGAAAACTATCCTTTGGGCTACGTTCTGATCTCCACAACCGACAATCGCAGCCTCGGTAGCATACGCATTCCCGAACAAGGCCAGCATTATCTTATTGAAAGTGGGTTGGACGGGTCAAATCATTATCTTGTGGAAGCAGACCGGGCGACTATGGATGAGCTCGAATCGGCTCCGCCGGTAATCCCACCCCAAACGACCAAAGAGGAGGCCGACCTGCTCTTTGGGCTTCAGGACACCGTGGTCGGCGATCCTTTGGAAACGGCCAATATCGACGTTATGATCGTTTACACCCCGGCCGCCCTCCAATGGGTCGGGGGGGGCAGTGGTATGGCGAATATCATCGCCCAAGCCATGGCCAAAGCCCATCTTGCCCTGGATAACAGTGCCACCATAACGACCATGACAATCGTGCACTCCGCGGAGGTGGATTATGTGGAAAGTGGTAATTCCTCAGTCGATTTAAATCGGTTACATGCTACCAATGATGGTCACATGGATGTGGTGCATACGTGGCGAAATCAGTATTCCGCCGATCTGGTTGCTCTGTTCACCAAAGTCGATGATACTGGCGGTATAAGCTATTTGTTATCTAGCTCTTCCGGTCAGCCATCATATGCGTTTTCCATAACCCGCGTTCAACAGGCGAGCTGGTCCTACACTCTTATTCATGAACTTGGCCATAACCTGGGCTGCCATCATCATAAGCTTCAGAGCGTACAGCCCGGTCCGGGGTTGTTCAGCTACTCCGCTGGGTGGCGGTGGACTGGTGACAATATGAACAAGTATTGCTCAATCATGACATATGAAGCTGGCCAGTATTTCGTGGACGGTGTGCGTCATACCCGAGTCGCGCACTTTTCCAATCCAAGCATTAACCATTATGGCGTCGCGACCGGACATGCCGCCGATGGCGATAACGCCCGCACTATACGGGAGATCAAGCACGTCGTCGCGGCATATCGAAATGTGGTACTACCCGTAGCGCCGCCCAGTCCAACCGCCTCTACCAACTACTGTGGCGACAAAACGTTGACCCGTGCCGGATCACCCCCCGCAGGTGTGACCTGGTATTGGCAGGGGACGGTCTGTGGCACGCAGACGGCCCTCGGTTCCGGTGCGACGTTCACGGCCGCCGCCTCGGGTACGTATTATATTCGAGCACAGGACAATACCAGCGCTCAGTGGAGTGCCGGATGCGGGGCTGTTTCCGTCACGGTGGTTCAGCCGTTAGAGGAGGGGCCGGACCTGAACCGGGACTGCTATGTTGATCAGTCTGATTTCGCGTTATTTCGAGACTGCCTATCCGGCCAGGGGATTCCGCATGACGGCAGCGATATCTGTCACCAAGCTGATTTCGACGGTGATAGTGACGTGGATTTGGAAGATTATGGTGTCCTCCAACGCTGCTATCGTGGCCCGGAGATTCCGGCTGATCCGGACTGCCAATAAAGCCTTCGCTTTGGCAATCGCGTTAACCATGCGAACCAGTTAGGGACATCAGGAAACCGGTACCATTCCGAATATTCTTTCCGTGGGTACTCTTCCACATCCCACGGTCAACTACTTCGATACTATGCAGGGCGAGCCATTGGTACGCGAGGGCTGGCAGGGGGGTGTGCCGTATCTGTTATTCGATCCATGCCATTTCGCTTATTGTCCAGCTATTCCTAATGGAGTATTATTACTCCGGCGGCCGGGGCGTCCGCGACCGCTAGTTGCTTTTTCAACGATCTTCAAACAGGAGAGTGATACCCATGAAATTCGGCGTGAATCTGATGCTCTGGACCGGGTGTTTCACGAAAAAAAGTATTCCGCTGATTGACAAAGTTGCCAAGATGGGCTTCGACGGAGTGGAATTTCCGTTGTTCGATCCGAAGGCTGTCGATGTCAAGGCGACTCGTCGTGCCTTAGAGGATAACGGTTTGGGAGCTACGGTCTGCTCCGTGATTGTTCGTGGATCGCTAATCAGCTCCAAGCCCAGCGAACGCAAAGCCGCCTTGGATTATGTACTCCAGGTTCTGGACACGAGTAAGGCTGTTGGTGCCGATTGTGTTGCGGGACCGCTATACAGTCCGGTTGGTTATCTGCCCGGCCGCGCTCGCAATGCTGCCGAGTGGAAGTATGCGGTGTCTGCCATGAAGCAGGTGGCCAAGGCCGCCGAGGCCCTCGATATCAATGTGGGCGTTGAACCGATCAATCGCTTTGAAACCTTTTTTCTCAACACATGTGCTGACACTATGAAGTTGGTCAAGGAAGTGAACAGCCCGAAAATCGGCTTGCTCTACGATACCTTCCACGCCAATATCGAGGAAAAAGACCCGGTAGCCGCCTTGAGCGGGATTGGGAAAAAATGGCTTAAGCACTTCCATATCAGCGAGAATGACCGCGGTATTCCCGGTACCGGGCATGTGCCCTGGAA
Source organism: Phycisphaerales bacterium (assembly GCA_012729595.1). Lineage (GTDB taxonomy): Bacteria > Planctomycetota > Phycisphaerae > UBA1845 > PWPN01 > JAAYCU01. The sequence continues at coordinate 4,220 of JAAYCU010000106.1, read as the reverse complement.
GGCTACTGCGGCCGCCCTCAAGAAGATGAAATACAATGACTGGTGCGTGATCGAGAGTTTCGTTCCGGCCATCAAGGAACTGGCTCGGGCGGCGAGTATCTGGCGATCGCTGGCCAAGGATGGTGACGAACTGGCTCGTGAAGGGCTCCGCTTTGCCCGCCGGGCACTCAAGTAACTGCCGGTGTGAGCACCGCGCAGATTCCTGAAATCACCACGCCCCTCGGCAATCACTCATGCCGAGGGGCGTGGTTTAATTCTCTGTGCTCAGTCGCGGTTAACCAGCGGACGTGCAAATACTCCAAGATGATTGGCTACCGGACGTTCGCCGCCACCGCTGGGGCGATTAAGCAGGATTGGCGTGCCGTCCGGCCCCTCGATAACCAGGGTGGTACTACCGCCGCCGTCAAGGTTCAACCCATCATAGGCACCCAGGCGACGCAACCATTCTGCGGTTTCCCAGGTGGTGGCACTTTCGCTGTAGCCAACCTGTCGTCCGTCGATAGCCATCAGCAGAAGATATCGCCCGTCCTGGCTGATTCCGACTGCTGAACGAGGATGACAATCATCGTCGTTGCCTTGATTGACTCCCTTGGCCAGCAAAACATGAAACCCGCCCAGCCCGTTATATGCGTCCTGCACGGCGATAGGGGGGCGGGATATCCACGCGTATCGATCCGCGTTAATCAGCAGGGCGTCATAACGATTGGGAGACGAATACATGACGCCGCGGGACAGGCTAAGCCCCAGTACGGTCAACGGCTCACCAGGGGTACTGGCCAGTGGCATGGCGTACGGCAAACCGTTGATGGCCACTTGGCACTTGAATTCATGTAGGAACCCCGAAGTTGTACGGGCGTTGGTGTCTTTGGGCCCCGGGCCGTTTCCCGGAGTTACCAGGAAATCTATGCCTGGCGCCTGCAGATCTATGCGAACAGCATAGACGCGCATCGGTCGGGGATTAATGGTCAATGCACGACAGCTCTCCACGCCGATAAAGATCGGCTCCCAGGCAGTTAGCTCGTCATCCCTGATCGTCGGAGATATCGTAGCGAAGGGCCGATTTACGGTAGCCGTAGTAGTCGGCCACAGTACAATAACGCCGGTCGCCAACAGGCCAGCTACCAAGGCCAGGCCCCACCTGAAACCTTGATGACATGGCGGTATGCGGTTCAAAGCGAATTTCCTATCGGGCATGTTATTCAAGGACGAGAACCCCGAATTGTACAGACATCTCTATCCATCGAGTGATACTCAAGGGATTAAGATGCGTAACCGAACATCTCAGCTCAGCTCAGCTCAGTTCAGATTGACCCGGATGTATTGACCGCTCGCAACCCGTACCAGCAGGTAACCGATGGTCGGCTTCTGGACCAGTATGACAACTTCGAAAGGCAGCCATCCGAAAACGACGGACTGATCCGGACCATCCACGCGCCAGGAACTGCCATCCATTAATTCGACGACTTCTCCGAAATTGAGAATCTGATAAATCGAACTGCTCCGGACTCGTACTCCAAGCCTCCGGGCGGGATGCTGTAAGCCAGTATCGGCCTCTTCGAGGCTCGTTTCGCTTGTTAGGATAGCGGTTCCGATGGTGAAACCCGCGCCTGATGACCGTACCACTTCCCATATCGCCCCGTCCGCGAGTTCAATGAGATTATGACCATAAACCGCAGTTATCCGTATAATCTCATCAATAATCGGTTCAGGCTCGGGGCCTGGCCCTGGTATTGGGTCATGGGAAGGGGCAGGCAAACCGCATTGCTGGCCGGTTAACAGTGGACAAACCGCCAGTAAACATATGAACCAAATCAACGGGCCAGGCCGAGGTGTCATGGCGAGGATCCTCCCAGACGTCACAGATCCTCCAGGACTTCCCGAAGTTTCTCCAGGGCTTCGCGTTCGAGTTGCCGTACCCGTTCGCGAGTCAATCCGATTTTGGCCCCGATTTCCTTGAGGGTCATGGGGTCCGTTTCGTCCAAGCCGTAGCGAAGGCGCAAGATGGTGGCTTCGCGTTCATCGATTCGTTCGAGCAGCTTTTTGATGACTTCCGCATCGGCGTTGCTGAATGCGGCTTCCTCGGGGCTCGGCATGCGGTAATCTTTGAGTAATTCGGGTAAGCCGGCCGAATTTTCACCACCCCCCGACTGGGTAGGAGCGCTGAATGCCTTGACCGCCCGGCGGACGATCCGCACCTTGCGTTCGGACAGGTGCATATGCTCGGCCATCTCCTGGATCGTCGGCTGGCGGCCGAGACGGTTCCCCAGTTCCGCCTGAGCCCGTTTCCAGTCAGCGATCATGGCCACCATGTAGGCGGGGATATGTACGGGTTGGACCGCGTTGATCAGAGCGCGTTTGATGGCCTGCTTGATCCACCAGGAGGCATAGGTGCTGAACCGGGTTTCCTTGGTAGGATCGTATCCCTCGACCCCGCGTAGTAGGCCGATATTGCCCTCTTCGATCAAGTCCGCCAGCGACAAACCACGGTTCAGATACCCCTTGGCAATATTTACTACCAGGCGCAGATTAGCCAAAGTCATCTGGTCGCGAGCCTCGACCGCAGCTCGTTCGGCCCGCTCTTTTTCTTCCAGAGTGACTTTTCCCTGGCGGAATAATTCCGGCAAACGGACGGCGTACTGGATCGTCTCCCCCAAGCGCCGTTCGTCCTCGGCACGGAGCAGGGGGGCCTCGTCGATCTGTTTCAGGTAGTATTGTATACCCGTCTCGACAGCGATGGCCAAGCCCTCCTATCAAGAGGTTGGTTCGATCGATTAATTCCCATAATACCGGCCGACCAGAAAATCGCAGCCGAAAGCCTTCAGCGGAGTTCCAAGGCCGCCAAGCTCTGCCGGTATCACGCCCTTCATGGGCAACTGCGTGTAGGTAGCCAATAACTGGACGACACTACTGTGCCTATGATTCTTCGTCGGCCGTTGGCTGTTCGTTTTCCGAGGCGATTTCCTCTACGGGTTGTTCAATCTTTTCCGCCGTTCGGAAAGGGTAATCGATAATCACGTCGGTCGATTCCTCGCCAGGTCCGTACAGACCTCCACGGCGAGCCTTCGGTTTGCCCGTGCTGCCGGCACTGCCTTCCTCAGTAGCCCATTCCGCACGTTTCTTGCTCAGGCCGATCTTGCGGTCCTGGGAATCGACGCGCAAAATCTTGACTTCGATTTCGTCGCCGACCTCGACCTCCTTGTGCGGATCCTCGACCTTATGGTCGGCCAGTTCGCTGACGTGCAGCAAGCCCTCGAGATCCTGTTCCAGCTCCACGAAGACCCCGAAGTTCGTGATTTTAGTGACCTTACCCTTGACGATCTGTCCGGGAATGTAGGTCGAGGGGATCGCATGAATCCACGGATCCTCGGTCAATTGCTTGGTGCCCAAGGCCACCCTCATTTTCTCCTGATCGACGGTCAACACCACGCACTTGACCGTGTCGCCCTTCTTCAAAACCTCCGAAGGATGACTGATCTTCTTTGTCCAGCTCATATCGCTAACATGCAGTAACCCATCGACGCCCTCCTCGATTTCCACGAAGGCCCCGTAATTCGTCAGATTACGTACCTTGCCTTCGATAATCGTGTTCGGCGGGTATTTCTCGGCCACTCGCACCCATGGGTTGGTTTCGATCTGCTTGATGCCCAGACTTATTTCCTGTTTGTTCTTGTCGATGTCCAAGACCACCACTTCCACTTCCTCGTTGACGTTCAGGATTTCAGACGGGTGGTTGATTCTTCGCGTCCAGCTCATCTCGGAGATGTGTACCAAGCCTTCGACGCCAGGTTGCAGTTTAACGAACGCTCCATAATTGGTGATGTTTACTACCGTGCCTCGCACCCGCGACAACACCGGGTAAATCGTTTCGATCTGTTCCCAGGGGTTCTCCGTCAATTGCTTGAGGCCCAGGGCGATTTTCTCTTTGTCCTTGTCCACGCTGAGAACCTTGACCTCGATTTCCTGATCTATGCGCAGAAGGTCGGAAGGATGATTGACTCGGTCCCAGCTCATGTCCGTGATGTGCAAGAGTCCGTCGATGCCGCCTAGGTCGACGAACGCGCCAAAGTCCGCCAAGTTTTTGACGACACCCTTGCGCACGTGCCCAACCTCGATATCGTTGAGTACCTTCTCCTTGGCCGCGTGTCTTTTTTCTTCGATATATTTACGTCGGCTGATCACGATGTTGCGGCGTTCTGTGTCGATTTTCAGGATTTTGGCCT
>JAAYCU010000105.1 GCA_012729595.1 Phycisphaerales bacterium | reverse complement strand
CCCGTACCCTTGAGTACGAGACACTCGTGTTCATGGACATGACTATGATGCGGCGTGTGTCCGCCGGGGTCCACCTCGAAATGTCGCATATGGAAACGACTGGCCCCGTCCTCCGGGCCGATCAACATGCGAATCCTAGCTCCTCTAGCCCCCTTGTCCACCACCGGTTCCTGCCGATGAGCTTTAATCGAACGTATTTTCATCCTGACACCTTTGCTATTCGATTACTCGAAACTGCTCATATCCTTCAGTTGATATAGCGTCTCGCCCGCCTTGGGTACGAGGAGTACGCCTTCGTCCTCGCGACCGGCATAATCCTTCGTATTGATCATATCGGGATTCATATATCCCAGGTTAATCCGTCGGCAGCGATCCTCCGGGATACGGGTGGCCAGCACCACGTTGACCCGCGGCGTCTCGACGCCGTTCTCGTAGCGGCCAATGCCTTTAACATGGGTGCTGTGGGCGAGCACACCCCAAGGGTAATCCTGAAATTTATCCCACTGTTTAACGAAGTAATCGCGTACATGATAGCCTACTTCGTCGAGAACCGTCCCGTGCGAATAGGAAACCTCGTCGATATGCGGGGCATAAATGATCAGCGTCCCACCGTCGGCCACAACCGGCTCGAGCTTGTACATACACTTGCCGGCCGTCCAGATATCGTCGTACATCGCCGGAGCACAGGCCAGAACTGTTTGGTATGGTCGGTCGCGATAGACGATGTGGAGCTGTCGCGATAGTTCGACGGCCGCCGCCCACGCCTCGCGCACTGGGCCGGCGAAGACGCCGCGCGTGTCGCTACCCTCCACCACGTATGCGATCAGGCTGCGGGGTACGGGTACCAAGTCGGCCGCCGCCTCCACGGCTGCCCGCACCGGCGTATCAGGGGTACCGTTAATCATCGGGTTGGTCACCATGGCCCCGAGCCAGTGAGTGAAATTGATCACCTGGGGCGCAGCGATCCCCGGAAACAGGTACTTGTGCCCCCCGGAAAAACCCACGACCTCGTGCGGGAAAACCGGCCCGCAGATAATCAAGTGGTCGTAGTCGAGGACCATCCCGTTAATCAGGACGGGCACCTCGATACCGAGACGACCGCCGGAGAGTTCCTCCACCCGTTTTTGCGAAAGGGTGCCGACCTGTTTAAGGGCACCGGGATCGTTCCAGCGGTGATTGAACACCCGAACCGCTCCGTACCGCTCGGCCCGTTCGGCAGCGGAGATTTGTAGGAGCTGGTTGATCTTCTCCTCACTCATCGGCGGGTGGGTGCCGAGGGCTATGAGGAAATCAATATTTTTAGCGCGGGGCAGCAGGGCATCGCTGATCGCCCGGAAGAAAGTACCAGTAGGGCCACTGCGGGTGTGGTCTGGAATGACGGCCAGTACTCGCCGGCCATCCAATTCGATCCGGCCCAGCGCCCGAGCCACGGTCGCGTGGATTTCGCTGGCTTCTAATGTTCGTCCTGCCGATTCCGCGGAAATTACCATATAACAATCAGCTCCTACGCACATTGCTCCACCAGCCGACAGGCCATCGGCCGGCTACCCATTCTATCCGCTCATGCGTTCAAGAAGAACGGCCACTGGGTATAGTACGCGGTAATCCTTAAATCAGCCCGATTGGCCGGCCCGAAAAACCCCGGCCATTTCCTAGAGGGGCTGATTGTCCTGGTACTTTTCACGCAGATGTTCCAGCTCACGTTTAAGCTCGACCACCTGCTCGGCATAGGCGGGATCGGCGTATACACTGCGCATTTCTTTGGGATCTTTTTCCAAGTCGAACAGCTCCCATTCATTGCGCTCGAAGTAATGAATCAGCTTATACCTATCCGTGCGTACGCCGTAATGCTTGGGAACCATATGGACGGCCGGGTACTCGTAATAGCGATAATAGATCGACTTGCGCCAATCGGGGGGCGTTCGGCCTTGCAATAGGGGCACGATGGATTGGCCCTGCATATCCGCCGGCACCTCGCAGCCCGCCAACTCAAGGAACGTAGCCGCGAAGTCCAGGTTCTGTACCAGGTCGGTATTTACCGTCTCCGGCTTGATTTTGCCTGGCCAGCGAACTATCAGCGGCATACGTAGCGATACCTCATACATCCAGCGTTTGTCATACCAGCCGTGATCGCCGAGATAAAATCCCTGATCTGAACTGTAGACGACGACCGTATTGTCCGCCAGACCGGTTTCATCGAGATATTGCAGAACCCGACCGAGATTATCATCCACTGACGCCACGCAACGCAGGTAATCCTTGATATACCTCTGGTATTTCCAGCGGACCAGGTCATCGCCGGTCAGACCGGCTTTCTCGAAAGCCTCGTTCTTGGGCCCATAGGCCGCATCCCAGGCCACGCGTTGTTCGTCGTTGAGCTCGACCTGAGGGACTAGCTTAAGGTCGTGCGGGCTGAGGTGTTCAGCGATAGTCATTTCCTGCTCCTGGCATCCGCTGTTGCGATTGGCCCAGTCGTCAAAGAGGGTAACCGGCTCAGGAATAGTTACGTCATCATACATATTCAGATGATCAGGCCCGGGCTGCCAATTGCGATGGGGAGCCTTGTGTTGATACATCAACATGAAGGGTTTGCTCTTATCACGTCCGCTTTTCAGCCAGTCCAAGGCGAGGTCGGTGATGATGTCGGTGGTATATCCGGTTACTTCGATCTTGCCGTCGGGAGTCAGGAATGGGGGATTGTAGTAAGGCCCTTGCCCGATCAGAACTTGCCAATGGTCAAAACCGGTAGGCTCTGACTGGAGGTGCCATTTGCCGATAATGGCCGTCTGGTACCCCGCGTGGCGCAGCAGCTTGGGGAAGGTCTGCTGATCGCCGTCAAAGGTGATACCATTATGGATAACACCATTGACGTGGCTGTGCTTACCGGTCAGGACCACCGCCCGGCTGGGGGCACATATCGAATTGGTACAGAAACAGTTGCGAAAGAGCATTCCCTCGCTGGCGAGGCGGTCGATGTTAGGCGTGCGGTTGATTTTCGATCCGTACGCGCTTATCGCATGGGAAGCGTGATCGTCGGTGAATACAAACAGAATATTCGGCTTCTCGCTTGTGGGGACGGCCGCCCGTACCTGGTATCCGCTCACGCATGCGAGAAATAACGCCAGCACCTGGCCGAAAACCAGCCCCCCCGCCCATCGATGCCTAATAGTAGGTTGCATATCTGCGCCTCCCTTCGATTCAGGATCGGTCCTATTGTTTCGACAAGGCGTAATTATACGCAATAATAACAATCCAGAACAGTCTCGTTCATTCCGACGGCAGCAGAACGTAGGCGACTCCGCCGTTGTTCAGCCAGGCACGCTGCATTTCATCGGCACGATAGGCGACCTGGCCGGCGGCCGGCGTTTTCGCGCCGGGATCGTTGACCAGAATGTCGCCACGTTCGTCGAAGCCGGCGATGACCAGCAGATGGCCGGTGGAGGAGCGATAGGGTGCCCCAGTCAGTCCGCCGGGCGGAAAGCGGAGGCTGACAATCAGGGGCTGCTCACGGGCGATGAATTGTTTGACCTCGTCCCAATCGCTGATCCGGATCAGGTATCCCGGCACGCCCTGGCTGAAGGCGGCCTGGATGGGCCGTGACCAGTTGCCGTAGGTCCGGTATTCGGTGTCCCAGACCAAAGCGCAAAGCTGCTCCGTGGGTCGCACAATGCCACGATATTCCATGACCATGCCCAAGGCGGTGGGGCTGCAGATGCGTCCGCGCATAACCGGGTCGTCGGTCGCCTGGCTGCGAAAGGGTACCGGCAACCGGCGCTGCCAGCGTGGCGCGGGCGGCGGATCGGTCGGCCGACGATAGCGACAATACAAGGCTTCATCGCCAAGGGTGTGGCTACAGACGACCGCAAAGCGGTGTAGCCGCGGAGCGAGCGGCTCCAGCCCGTCTGACAAGTGAATGCGATACTGCAAGCGGTCAAAGAGTTTCCGCGAGACGAAGTAATCGACGTTGACCTCGCCGTCATCGTCACGAATGGTTTTTTTCGGGAGGACCGGGGCGTTGCCGAATCCGCCGAAGGCATACCAGTTCGTCCAGCGCTCATCGTCGGCCAGCCCGAAACGCAGTTCGACATAAAACCCGGCGCCGTCCGGCACATGCACGTTCCACGAGGGCAGGGCCTCGTTGAAGGGAAACGCCGGGCGAATAATCCGCGACGTATACGCCCCGGCCGGGGTTCCCTGGCGCTCCGCGGCCCGGGTCGCAAGATCGGTTGCGAGATCGATAATCGTTTCGTGCAGGTCAAAGCCGGAGGAGCGTAGCAAATTCGCGACGGGCGGTAGTGGATTGAGAGCCGGCCCAGATGCGGCGGTAGCGGCCTCGGCAACAGTGGGCCTGTAAACCCAAACTATCGGCAGCCCCATGCCAAACAGGACAAAGATGATCGCCTTCCAACACATCCCGTGCCTTTCAGTAAGTCCTATTTCATGCCTATCTTCGACATTTTCCCGCCTTGGGCAATGGGTGCTGAACGGCGCTCCTATGATGTAATATCGTCTGATAAACACGCTAACGGGTTCTCGCAACCAAACGCACCTCAAGCTCTTACGTACAAGCACCGATACGCAATGGGAGAACTACCATAACTAACAGGACAGGTGCCGCATGTACGTAAGTCCACAATGGAAACGTTCCGATAACACATCCACCTCCGCAACAGCCGTGCTGGAAACGCCGGAGGTGAAAGCCCCCGAACCGGTCAATGACACCTTCCGGCCAACGCCACCCAAAACCCTGCTCGAGGCAGGCCTGACCAACGAAATGGTTGACTCCCTGATTTTCAAATACCTTTTGACCACCGGTTCGGCCCCCGGGGCCCAGATCGCCCGCACCCTGGCCTTGCCGCATCCGCTGATTGTGGAACGGCTGGCCGATCTCAAGCAACAACAGTTGACCGGCTACGTCGGCGCCGGCGCACTAAGTGATTTCACATATACACTCACCGATGCCGGACGCGATCGGGCTCGTCGGATCATGGATGAGAGCATGTACCTTGGAGCCACCCCCGTACCGCTGAGTACCTATTGCCAGGCGGTCAAGGCCCAATCCATCACTCACGAAAAGCCCGATCGTGTAGACCTTGATCGGGCCTTCGAGGATCTGCTGATCAACGAACAAATGTTCGCCACCCTCGGACCGGCTATCAATTCCGGACGCGGCATGTTCCTTTACGGCTTCCCGGGCAACGGCAAAACCAGCATCGCCGAACGCATCACCCACTGCTTCGGCAGCGATATCTACATCCCCTACGCCATCCACATAGACGGTTTTATCGTCAAGCTTTTCGACGCCGAAATTCACGAAAAGATCCCGCAACCAAGCAGCGGTCTTCTCAAATCCGAACAGCTCGACGAGCGATGGGTCAAGATCAAGCGTCCGACCGTCGTGGTCGGCGGCGAATTGACCATGGACCAGCTTGAAATCCGCTATAACACCACCACGAAGGTCAGCGAGGCTTCCACCCAGCTCAAGAGTAATTGCGGCACCCTGGTAATCGACGACTTCGGGCGCCAGCGGATGAACCCGTTCGAACTGCTCAACCGCTGGATCGTGCCCCTGGAAAAACGCTTCGACTTCCTCTCCCTGGCCAACGGCATCAAGATTCAGGTGCCCTTCGACCAGTTGCTGATCTTCTCCACGAACCTCGAGCCGAAAGACCTGGTCGATGACGCGTTCCTCCGCCGGATTCCGTACAAGATCGAGGTAACCAACCCCTCGGAAGAGGAATACCGCGAACTGTTCAAGATCATGTGCAAGATCATCGGGTTCGAGCATCGCGAGGATCTGATCTCCGACCTGATCGAAAGGCACTACCACCAGACCGGCCGTCCGTTCCGCTGCTGCCAGCCGCGTGACCTGCTCCTGCTGGCCAAGAACCAATGCCAGTATAACCACCTGCCGCTCGAATTGACCCGCGAGAACCTCGAATTCGCGGTCAGCGTTTATTTCACGGCCATGGAAGGAACGTAAGCCGGCCTGACCAACCACCATACCGAACGGCATACCTTCTGTTCGAGCTCGCGGACAACCGTGGCGTGTCCACCTCTTGCATTGCACAAATCTCCGGCCTTACCTATGGTAATTACGGCATAGGAGATTCGGGTACATGTCCTCCATGAACAAACCCCCGGCCCTTTCGCCGGCCCAGGCCGAGCTGGTCGCCCGCCTGTGGTGGCTCATTCGCCTGCGCTGGATTTTCGGGGCCAGCCTATTGGCCTTGGGCCTGTTTTTCACCTGGCGGCCCTTCATGCAGGTTCGCGGTCCGCTCATCGCTATTCTCGGCGCGGTCATCCTGGTGTACAACGCGATGTTCTGGTTTCTGGAGCATCGTTTCGGACGACATCAGCCCGAGCGACAGGCGGAAAGCGCACCCCGGGCGGCCGCCGCCCAGATCGTCTGTGATCTGGTGGTTCTTACCGCCGTACTCCACTGCGCGGGGGGGATCGAAAATCCCTTTTTCGCCTATTACGTCTTCCACGTGGTGATCGCCACCATCCTGTTGCCCACACGCTGGGTGTTTGCCCTGGCCGGGCTGGCCATAGCCCTTTTCGTAATCCTGGCTCTTGGCGAGATGAACGCCTGGCTGTCGCATGCCGCCATTTTCGACTCTCGTCGCCGCCATCATCAGGATCCCTTTTTCGTGGCCACCCTGTTGGCCGCCTTCGCCAGCACCCTGCTCATCGCGGTCTATTTAGGCACCTCTATTGCCGCCCGCGTTCGAGCTCGCGAACAGGAAGTGATCGATCTGCAGAACAAACTGGCAGATCACGCCCGCGATCTGGAACGAGCCAACACCGCCCTCCAGCGGGCCGACGTGGAAAAAAACCGCTTTTTCCGCAAGGTTTCCCACGACCTGAAGGCCCCCCTCGCGGCCCAGCAGACCCTCTTGAGACTGGTCCTGTACCAGTTCGACGATCCGAGCGGACCGCGCCAGCACGTCGAACGGGCCATCGCCCGCGGTGATGAGCTGCTGGCCTTGCTCAACGATCTTCTTCTGCTTTCCCGATCCCAAGTGGTGACCGATAGAAATGAGCGGGGCTGGACCGAGCCGGTCGAGCAACTTCTGCCCATCCTGGAAAACCAGGCCATCCACGCCCGCTCCAAGGGGCTCCATTGGCGGGTGGAAACGCAACAATCGCTCCCCTCTGTTCATGTCCATCCCGGGACATTGGTTACGGTGATGGAAAACCTGGTCTCCAACGCCATCAAGTACACGCCGGCCGGTGGCGAGGTGTATGTCAGATTGTCCGGCACGAACGATTCACTAGTTATTGAAGTTCGAGACACCGGTATTGGCATCGATCAAGAGGATTTGCCGCGGGTCGGCCAGGAATTTTACCGCACTCGGCGGGCTCGGGACTCCGGCGCGCCCGGTACCGGACTGGGCCTGGCCATCGTTCGGTCGGTAGTCGAGGCCGACCATGGCCGACTTGATATCCACGGCGAGCCGGGCAAGGGCACGACCGTCACCGTTACCCTCCCCCTGTCACCCGGCCGCGAATCCTCACCGCCCTCAACCTCGGACCGATCCTGACTTGCCGTACACTCTCCACGACAAAAACCTTGCCTTGCCTCGTCTCCTGTGTCTGCGCGGCGAAACCCGCTATAATCATCGACATTGTTTACCGGCAATCGGATCGCCGCCGTAGACGGGGAATCCCGGCGCGCGATCCGCCGAACGAAATGGTCCGTATTCCCGCATCGAGTCGAACATGAGCGATCAGAAGTGGTATCAGGGGAGTCTGCGTTTTTCCTGCACCCAGTGCGGTAACTGCTGTACCGGGGCGCCCGGTTACGTCTGGGTCAGTCGCGAGGAAATTCGCCGCATCGCCGAGTTTCTCAAGAAAGATGAAGAGTGGTTGGGCAAGGACCACCTCCGTCGCGTGGGCTTTAAGTACTCACTT
>JAAYCU010000104.1 GCA_012729595.1 Phycisphaerales bacterium | reverse complement strand
ATGAACATCTTTTACAACAGCTCACCCGCACTTTTTCGTTCATGGCAATTCAAACGCAATGCAGTTGTAAAAACCTGATGGTTTACCCATTATAAGTATTGTTCATTTTTCAAACGCAAAATCCGGGTTTATCGGAAAGCCGCCGCTTCGAGGTGAAAGAACATGCTTAATCTGAAAGAACTGCTGAGCAGGGATAATATCCTGATGAACCTTGAAACAACCACCAAGGAGGGGATCATCACGGAGATGATAGACCGCCTCGTGGCAAGCGGCCGGATCACGAACAGGAAGGCCGCGCTCAAGGCGATCATGGAGCGCGAAAAAAAGATGTCCACCGGCATGCAGAACGGCATTGCGATCCCGCACGGAAAGACAAACTCGGTGCCCGACCTCGTGACCGCACTTGGAATCAAGCCTGAAGGAATGGATTTCGAGTCAATGGACGGCCTGCCGTCCAGGATCTTCATAATGACGCTTTCGCCTGTCAACCGCACGGGCCCGCACGTCCAGTTCCTGTCCGAGATCAGCCGGATTCTGGAAAACCCGGATGTCCGCTCCAGGATCATCCAGGCGCCCGACGCCGACAGCATACTCGCTCTGCTCGGCCTGTGAGATATCATGGCGGACGAATCCATTCTTCGCCGGGCCCGGCGTCTCAGGCGCAAGCCGGCCAGGATCGGGCTCGCGCTTGGCGGCGGCGCGGCCCGGGGCTGGGCGCACATCGGCGTAATCGAAGCCCTGGCCGAACGCGGAATACGCATTGACTGCATCGCGGGCACCAGCATGGGCGCCCTGGTCGGCGCGTTCCATGCCTCCGGCCGCCTTTCCGAACTCCGGGAGATAGCCTGCGGCCTTGACTGGCGCCGGGCGCTTCACTATTTCCTGGAAATGACTTTCCCGCGGTCGGGCATGATTGACGGGCGGAAGATCGCCGATTTCGCCCGCAAGTCAATCGCCTTCTCGCGCATCGAGGACATGCCCGTTCCTTTCAAGGCCGTGGCCGCCGACGTGAGAACCGGCGAGGAAATCATCCTTGACCGCGGCGACGCCATCAACGCGGTCCGGGCCAGCATTTCCATTCCGGGCATGTTCACCCCGGTTCCACTGGATGACCACTTACTCGTGGATGGCGGCCTTGTTAATCCGGTCCCGGTCAGCGTGGTCCGCGCGATGGGCGCCGACACTGTCATTGCCGTTGACGTGAACCACTGTATTTTCGGGGATCACGAGCCGGATGGCCCCGTGCCGGCTGTAAAGCCAGCGTCCGGGCCGGACTCAGCGGTCAGGCCCGGACAAGCACTCCCGGCAACAGGCCGGTTCCTGGACCGGATGCGCGACAGGCTCAGGGATCGCGGGCGACAGCCCGGCCCGCCGTGGTCCCGGGCCGCCGCGCTGCCGAACATCTTCGATATCCTGGGCAACTCGATCCAGATCATGCAGGTGCGCATTACCGAAGCGCGCTTCAAGAGCGAGCCGCCCGATGTGTTGATCCGCCCGAGGGTTGGAAATATCGGCTTCATGGATTTTCACCGGGCCAGGGAAGCCATTTCGGCCGGATACGCGGCCGCAACAGGCGATGCAAAGCCCTGACCGCGCCAACGCCGCATGGAGCCCAAGCCCTGATAACGACTTTCCACCGCGACCCGGGACACTCACGAATGTCAAACCCATCTTCTGCAGTTTCCCTTGGCATGGCTTCCTTCTACGCTTCACCCTCGCTATGTCAATGGAATATACCAAGTATCTCGGACTGACCCGAATGGCGCTAAGTTGGCGCACGGCGGGCGAGGCCGACCGCCCTCCAGCGATGAAATACGGGCGTTTTCCATGGAGGGCGGCTGGCCTCAGCCGCCGTTTGGCGGAAATATGAGCTCAACTTAGCGCCATTCCGGACTGACCCCTTTCGCCTTCACGCAATAAATATTTTTCCCCGCTTCAGCCAAGAGCATTCCCAAAATGCAGCCTGCATCATTTCATTGGCTTCATTTCATCTTCGGCCACCCGGCGGATTCGCGCCGGGCCAGCCCCAGTTCTGCTGCCAGACAAGCGTTGTATTTTTCGCCACAGACCAGATGTACCAATAGCCCTGAATCTTATCAAACACCGCCAGGTCGGCATTCTTGTCCCCGTCATAGTCGCCAGGCACGGGCACCGCGCCGGGCCAGCCCCAATCAACTCCCCAAGCCATGCACGTGATATTATCCAAGGCTAGCACATACCACTTGCCAAGATTGCTGGCGAACACCGCCAAATCATTACGGCTATCCCCGTTATAATCGCCTGGCACACAGACCCCGGGAGTACACAACATTGCGCCATAAAAAAGTATCGTGTTCTTATCCGAGGAGAGCACATACCAGAAGCCTTTGATGCTGTCATAAACCGTGAAGTCGCTTTTGCCATCCGCATCATAATCGCCTGGCACAGGCGTGGCCCCGGGCCAGCCCCATACAAGACGCCAAGCCAGATAAGTGGATTGGTCCGAAGAGAGAACATACCAATTGCCGGTGTTGCTGTCGAATACCGCAAAATCGTTTTTCCCATCCGCGTCATAGTCGCCTGGCACTGGCTCCGCACCAGCCCAACCCCAAGGACGCGCCCAAAGAATGCAGTCATTCTTTGCCACGGACCAGGCATACCAATTCCCATTCGCCTGATCATACACAGCAAGGTCGCTAACCCGATCGCCGTCATAATCGCCAGGCACGGTTTTCGCACCGGGCCAGCCCCATAGCTTTTTCCAGACCGTTGCCTGACCTGACTGGAGCGAATAGGCATACCAGTAGCCACTGTTGTTGTCATACACCGTAATCTCGCTGATCCCATCCCCATCATAGTCGTTCAGTACCGCCTTGGTCATCCACAACACGGTAGGGAGCCCGCCAAACGTCGGATCCCAGCCAGTAGTTCCCGGTAAGTGATAGACGGTAGCCTTGTAGTCATTGGAGAAAACGGCCCAACCAAGTTTTGGGGCATTACCCTGAAAATAAACGATGGTCAGGTTGGTGCAATTACAGAAAGCCCCATCCTCGATGTTGGCTACGCTGATCCCGATAGTCACGCTGATAAGGCTGCTGCAGCCAAGAAACGCATCGTTTCCAATGATGGTGACTTTATCAGGGATCAGGATGCTAGTCAGGCTTGTGCAGCCCGCGAATGCGCGGTCCCCAATGCTCGTCACGCCATCAGGAATCACGAAGCTACCCAGGCTTGTACAGCCATCGAATGCGTGGTCCCCAATGTTGGTTATGCTGGTTCCTGTCGTCACGCCGACCAGGCTGGCGCATTCATAGAATGTATAGGCCCCAATGCTGCTGACGTTATCGGGGATTTTTATGCTGGCCAAACTTTTGCAGCTCGCGAATGCACGCTCCCCGACGTTGGTTACACTGTCAGGAATCAGAATGCTCGTCAGGTTTGTACAGTACTCGAAAGCGCTATTCCCAATAATGGCAACGCTATTACCTAT
>JAAYCU010000009.1 GCA_012729595.1 Phycisphaerales bacterium | reverse complement strand
TATTCCCAGGTGTTTCAGTGTCCAAGGTGTTTGGAAAAGGTGCCGCTTTTTGATTGCGTGGAGGTCGAAGGCAGAACAGCCAAGGGCAAACCCAAGAAGATCAGCGCCTGCCCGCATTGCCACAAGAGGGGCATTACAGAGGAGATCAGCACACGGGACGAGAAATTCGGCGCGGTGCCGGTGCTGGTAAGCTACCTCTGCGAAAGCGGCTGTAAGCCTGTTCGTGGAGATCGAAGGCATAACGATCCCAACAAAAAGAAACGAGAATATTTTGAGAAATATGATCTCGGGAAGATTCGGGAAATTGATGGCAAACAATGCCCATATTGGTATCCCAAGGATAGGATGATGCATGTTGAGTCTGACATTGAGCCTTGGGGAGATGAATGGCGGCCTGGACGTAACTTCCGAACGGTTGCTGACCTTTTCACCAAGCGCAATCTGTGGGCGCTGGCAGTAATGCTGACAACCATTAACGAAATTGAAAATCCCGTGCTGCGGGATGCGATTAAGTTCTGCTGGAATTCGGTCCTCCTCAATCTCAGCCGTATGACGACGAATCGAGACCGTTTGGGATTCCTGAAGGGAACTTATTATCTTCCGCAGAACTATAGATGTACGAATGTGTTGGGAACTGTGGCCAACAAGTTTCGTATGATGCTTCCCGGGTGGGAAGCGATTCGCGAGATAGACACCACAGCTCAATGTATTAGCACTGATGATGCACGTTTTCTACGAATTACGTCAAACAGCATCGACCATGTCTTCACTGACCCGCCATACGCAGACAAGGAGCAGTATGGCGAGCTCAATTTCGTCTGGGAGGCCTGGCTTGGTCTTGATACGCATTGGCATGAGGACGAGATCATCATAAATGAGGTCCGTGGCAAAACCGAGGAAGATTGGGCGGAAATGATGCGCACGGCGATGAAAGAATGTTATCGCGTCTTAAAGCCCGGTCGATGGCTTTCGCTCTGCTATCATGACACTTCCGAAGGAACCTGGGCTCTCATTCAGGATATCATGGCTGAGAGCGGTTTTATTGTCGATCAGTCCGATGCCGCGTTGTTCATAGACACCGGCCAGAAATCTTACAACCAGAAGGTTGCCGACAAGGTCAACAAACGCGATCTCGTCATCAACTTCCGCAAGCCAAAACCCGGGGAGCTGACGTCTTCCATTGCCATCACCGGCGACGAAGACAAAACAACCTTTAATGAAAAGGTTCACCAGATTATCCGCGATTACCTCGGGGCAAACCCTGGCAGCACGAAAGATCACGTCTATGACGAGGTCGTGAGCCGTATGGTTCGCAGCGGCCAGATGGAGGCCCATGACTTCAACGAACTCCTCGGGCAAGTTGCAGAAGAGGCAAAGATCGAGCGCGGGAAAAATGGCGGAGGCCGCTGGTACCTCAAAGAGACCGAGCTGGTGATCGCCGACGCTGCCGAAAACGCCCGTGAGGATGCGGCAGCCGAAAAGCTCGGCGCGTTCATCAAGGGGTTTCTAAAGAAGAACCCCGGAGACGAAGGCGTCCACTACAGCGACCTTTTCGAGCACTACATTTACGCGGTCAAGGACAAG
>JAAYCU010000103.1 GCA_012729595.1 Phycisphaerales bacterium | reverse complement strand
TATCCCTCTGCTGATGGGGGCCTACGCTCAACGGACCAGCATACAGCGCGGCTTCCTGATCGCAGTGGCCTCGGCCGCGGGGCTCAGCGTAACGGCCCTGGCCCTGCTGGCAGCCGGCGGATAATTCGTCTTTCTCTCAGGCCGAGCAGAGTTTAAGACATACAGGTCAACCAATGGCATGCGTCCCCAACACTGGGAGATTAATGTCGATCGATGCCCTGCGTGGCTTCGACATGTTCTGGCTCATCGGAGGCCATGGGCTATTCATATCTGCGGTGACGCTGGGCGGCCTAGCCGGGCACTTGCACGGGGCTGGAGCGTCGTTGCTGCTCAACTTAGGTTCGGTAATCATTGTCTGGCTGATTCTTTACCACATGTACCGCAATAGTATCTTTGTAAAAGTCTGAGACGGCATTCGTCGTTTACCGCTCCGGCACGGCAACCACAGTATTCGAATCATGGCGCCGCAACTGTCGCAGCCACATTGAACACTCTCCCTGTTCCGGTAGCGGGATGTACTGCCCGCATTCTAAGTCGGGCATGCATTTTTCGCGACAGCGCAAATAGCCGCCAATAGCCCATCGGCCTGCATGGTTGCGCAATCCGAGTAAATCATCAGGTTGTTCTTACCGATCGGCTACTCCCAGGAAACCACGGCGATCGCATAAATCTCGACTCCCGGTATCCGAAAAGTCACCAGATCGGCCTGTTGGGCAAAGGCCAGATCGGTATCTTCCGGTGCTTGCGGCGTGGCCATGGTGACCGACTTGATTCGTTTACCGGCCGGCACCCGTAATTCGACATCCGCCTCGCGAATCGGCCCATCCGGGCGATAATTGACCAGATGAACCAGCCGACGCTGGGTTTGCTCCGTCAACTCAATACCCAAGCCAACGGGAGCCGAGATGGCAATGGCCAAGCGGTCGGCACAGGACCGCCGCACCGCGGAAATGATATCGCCCTGAGCATCGACGCGGACCACCCGGTCGGGAGCGATGGCTGCCAGCGGGTCCGCGGCCCGCGGCCGCAGCCACTCGTCATACTCCGCCGCCGGCCCGACCACGCACAACCGTCCGCCGGCGGATACGAAGTTTTTGATCTCCTCGATATGTCGATCCGATAAGGCGACACAACCGGCCAGGACGAGGGATCGGTACCGGCTCAGGTCCGCCAGTTGCCGATCGAAAATGATCTGGAAGGGAACCCGCTCCTCTATCATGATCTGCTCGACGCGATAAGTAAGGGCGGCATGCTCGGGATTAGCGAAAGCCTGAGATGGGAAATTGCGCAGGATCGCCACGTCGGCCACCACGTCCGTATCACGTATCAGGTCGCGCCGCTTGTGGAAAAAACTGATATAAGGTTTGACCGTATCAGAAAACGGGATGGTCGTTCCCGGCATAGCCATGATCCGCCCGTATTCGAACCAGCAGACGCAACCCAGACAATCCAGGTTAAAGGCCATCGACTCGGCGATCTCAACCGGCGTGATGGTGTAGGAAAAAGACATGTTTTTCATGGCCCGGGCAATTTTCATGGGACGAATCCGTGACAACCATCGCCCATCCCGATAGCCGGATCATGGACCATCCGCATGATAGTCCTCGTGCCAGAAAGCCTCCCCGCCCGGTATAAGCCTGCCAGGATCTACCGGCGGCTCGATCCGCCGCCGTATCAGTTGGGGGCTGAATTCGACCAGGACATCCATACTCCGGGCACGGATGTACCGATTCATCTCGTAATAGGCATCGGCCAGGGACTGACAAGTGAAATCCAGCCACGCCCGGCGGAGAAGGCTGTCCGGTGCGTCCGGTTCAGGAGGGGTGACCGAGGCCACGTCATCGATTCCCATCTCCCCGAGTTCCGCGGTGCCGAAGGTTATGGCCAGATAATCACGGAAGCGTTGGACGGACAAGGCTTCGTAATGCGGACCCACGAAGAAGTTGTCGAAATGGATCAGGTCGGTTTTGATTTCCCGGATGGCGAACTCCACGGCTTTTTGATGATGGGCGACGGCTTCGGGATGGTTCCGGTTCCAGAAGTAGCGGAACTTCTGATGATAATAGGGAATGGGCTCGCCGGCCTGGTCCCGCAGCAGCCAGTCCCGGGCCTGGGGGTCCTCCTCAAAAAGGGTTTCCCAGCCCAAAGTTCCGCTGCCCAGATAAACGCCCACTCGCAGACCGGCCTCATGGCAAAGGCGGGCGAAACGTGCGCTGTCAGCCATGCCCTCGGCCTCGGTCTGAAGGCCGAAACCCTTGTAGGCCGGCATCATGACAAAATTGACCCCGAGATCCTTCAGCTCGGCGATCATCTCCGGACTCTGCTCGCGACGGTAGTCCGCCCACAATTCCGGGGAAGGCGGATACTGATCATCCCGTTTGGCCCGGAACAGCAGGGGTTCCCAACTGCCGGCCATGACGATCCCATCGCGCCGCACCCACTCCGGCCGGTCTTCCATCGGCAAAGTCAGTACTTCCGCCTGAATCAATCCTGCCGGAGACAGCAACAGAACCCAGATCATTCTTTTTAACATCGTCATCATTATCCTCCAATCGACGTACTGCTCAGAGCCATGCCCGGATGGTGCGGGCATAGACAGTTTATGTGTATTATTGCACAGATCAAAGAATATAAACCATCACGTGTAAATCTCAGAAGCTCCAAACGGCCAGCGCGCAATCTTGAAAGTCTTTGCTCATGATCCTCGTCGGCCCGATCCGTATGCGGTGACACACGGGCAGACCTGGTGCCGCCATGGCTTCATAAGGGCCTTAGAAGAGGCTCAGCACAGTCCACAGTTGTGTATCCGCTACGTGCCTGACTCGTATCAAGGGCGCACGGGGTTAGACGCATTGGCTCCGGCGGCGGATTCATTTATGCTTATCCGTTGACCATAGCCTCATGGGTCGAAATGAGGGGGCCGTGCCGATGGCCGATTCCGACAACATGCGACCAGAACTGAAACTGCTCTCCACGGACGGGCCGACGCCGATCGCGTTCGAGCTGGCCCCGCCGGCAGCGGTGACTATCGGGCGTTCCGCCCAGCAGACCCTGGTGCTCGACGATCCGAGCGTCTCCCGGGCTCATGCCAGGATCACCTTCGCGCCCGGCGGCGAAGGCGAATTCCACCCCCTGCTCGCCGACGCGGGCAGCACGCACGGCACATACCTCAACGGCCTGCGTCTGACCGGCACCCAGGCCGTCCCTCTGCATCCGGGGGACCGCATCACCATCGGGCCGTGGACATTGCGGCTTATCGCCGAGGGACTGGCCCCCGATCAACCCGCGACTATCGCCACCAGTGACGATCTGGGATCGACCGATACGATCATTACCCGGCTGGACGCCCAGGCCGCCGACCGGCTGGCCGGCGAAAAACTTACCCTGCTGCTCAACTGCGCGGCGGCCATCCACGCCGCCGACGATCCACAGGCCTTGGCCGATGCCGTTTTGCAGGCCAGCCTGTCGGGAACAGGTTTCTCCAACGGCGCGTTTCTCCGCCCCGGCACGACCCCGGATGCGTTCGAGGTACTCGCCTGTCGCGGCCCGGCGTTTACCGGCCCGGCAGCGGTCCATGTCAGCCGTTCCCTGTTGCGGGAAGCCGCCGGCGGCACGCCCGCTGCCCTGACCGCCCAGACCCGGATCACCAGTCAGGCCCAGAGCATCATGGAACTCGGTTTGACCGATGCCCTGTGCGCACCCGTGCTGGTCGGCTCCGAGGTCGCGGCCTATCTGTACCTCGATAACCGTTCCATCGCGGGCACGCCTCGTCGCGTGCGGGAGGATGCCACCGGTTTCGCTCTCGGCCTGGCCCGGATGGCCGGACTGGCCATGTCCAACCTGCAACGCCTGGACATTGAACGTCGTCACGCCCGCATGGAGGCCGAACTCACCTCCGCCGCCGCCGTGCAGCAACTGATGCTCCCCCGCCGCGAAGGCCGTTTCGCCCGGATCAGCTATCTCGGCGAAAGCCGGGCGGGTCGATATCTCGGCGGCGATTTCTTCGATGTCGTGCCTCTCGATGATCACCGGCTGGCCTTTGCTCTTGGCGATGTCGCGGGCAAGGGCGTGGCCGCCGCCGTTCTGGTCACCACCGCCCAGGGCTATCTCCACGCCGCCTTGCAGCGCCACGACGACCCCGGCCGCGCGGTCAGCGAGTTGAACCGCTTCTTCCACGTCCGCTGTCCACCGAGCAAATTCATCACCCTATGGGTCGGCGTGTTCGACGTGGCCGCCGGTACGCTCGACTATGTTGACGCCGGGCACGGCCACGCGGTACTCATGAACGCCGCCGGGCAATGCACGATGCTGGTCGGCCAACACGACGGCCCGGTCGGTATCCTGCCGGACTCGTCGTTTGAAAGCCTGCATCGTACGCTCGACGACGGCGACAAGGTGTTCGTCTTCAGCGATGGGATCGTCGAGGCGTTCGGGCACGCCGCCGAGCAAGATATGTTGGACGGTTTCGCCCCGCCCCCGGCCGAGGAGACAAAAGACTTCGGCTCCGGGATTCTGCTGCGTTTTCTGCCGACGCTTCCGGCGGGGGCTGACGACGTGGCCGCCCTTTTCGCCGCCGTGGATCGGCCGGCCGATCCGCCGCTGATCAACGACGACGCCACCGCGTTGGTGGTTCGCTGGTAGTTGAAGCGGCGGGAGGTTGTCGCTAACCTGTAATATGAGAGGTGGGCATAATCATGGCCGCGAAAGGGTTGCCTTGCGTTCTGTTCATACTGGCGGTGATCTCAACCGCCGGCTGTCAATCCGCGCAGCGAATCTTTCATCGGCCGCCCGTCGCCCCCGTCGCGTATCAACACCCCACGGTTATTCTGGCCTCGGAGATGGGTACGCCCATCGACGCGGCAAGCAAACCGCTCGAACCGGCCGAAGCTTCCGATCCCAACGCGAACGATGCCATTCCGACCGCCGCCGTACCGTCCACGCGGCCAACCACTGCGCCGACCTACACCGCGCCCGGCCCGATGTATCAGATGATGACCCTGGTTGGTCCCACGATGTACGGCTCCACGGCGCAGCTTGTCGGCGCGGGCAAGGAAGTCTCCGAAATGGTCAGTATGTCCGCCGCGTCGGCGATCGGCCGCCCGGGATTGGCCGCCCCTCCGCCGACCTTCGCCAGCGCGGTCATCGGCCGACCGGGAATTCAGCGCGGACCGGCTACCGGTCTGGGTTTCGCCTCGCCGGTGAATAATATCTTTCAGGCGCGGCTCAACCCGATGTCCGGCCCCTCCGGACGCTGCGGCGATCTGGCCCGGGCCGGATTCTTCGGCGGCAGTACCGCCGCCTGCCAGCAGCATTTCCAGCAAATGCGGCGATAACCGGCGTCAAGGCCGCGAGAAATTGGTTTGCCAGTAGAAAGAGGGGTCTTGAATGATCGGGGTGAGTACCTCGGTGAACACGTCCGTGCTTTGACCCGTTTCGATTTGAACCTGTCCGCGATCGAAGGCCAGTTCGCGCATAAAGGCCAATGTCGCCGAGCGGTGCATGAGCGTTACCTGTTCGGTGTGCATCAGCCCGACCAGATGGCCGATCTCGTGGGCCCCCGTCTGGGCCAAGGCCAATACCATATTGTTCACGCTGTCGGTCACTCTTGTACGACAGGTCGCGCCCCGGCCCTGGTAACTACCCACATAGACCGCCGCCTCGTCGTCGAGTACACGATTGCCGGGATCCTGCATCAGGCCGCGCGGCAAAACCTCGCCGAAGATTACCCGCACCTGGCATTCCGGTCGGGTCGGGTCGGCAGGAGGCAGGGCCACATCGTGAATATCCTGCTCGTCGGCCAGCACGCGCCGCGGATCGTAATATAATGTGGAATAAGGCTCGTCCGGCAAAGGCTCATCCTCGGCCACGATCTCGATCGGCGTATCCGCGAAGATCGTCCGCAACCGATCCACGATGCCCTCCGCGACCAGATCACTCAGATCGACCAGCAGTTGCTTTTCGTCGTCGGTCATCGAGTCCGGATCGTACAGGCCGGGCTCGGTCAGATACCCTTCGAGGAAAACCACCCGCACCACCTGCCTGCTCGGCGGCCGGTAGTCCGGATCGCCCGGCTCGGCCGTAATTGTTGCACGCAACTGGCGCCCCCCGGCCTGCGGGTCAAACTGGATATACACATAGTACGGCCCCGGGACTTGGACGCGATATTGAAAGCTCTGGTTCGGCGGTCCGCCGCCGGCCAACCGGCCCGTATCGTCCAGTTCCGTATCGGCCGTCAGGATCAACGCCGCCTTGACCGCCGGGCCGCTTACCTTGAGCCGAAGCACCTGCCCGGCAACCAGCTCGCCCAGCGGGGCCAGATCGGTCCGCAACTCTTGCTCCTGTCCGTCCAAGGCGATCGGCGGAAGCTCCTGAAACGGGTTCACTTCCGCCCCGGTGGTTATTTCAATACCGGCACAGCTCCCGAGGGCCAGCGTAATGACCGCCATGAGCAACAGGGTTGGAATGGAACGCTTGATGAACATCACCGCGGCTCCGCAATGATGGCGATATCCTCCAGCGGCGTCTCCACCTCGATCACCGCCGGTCGAAACAGGTAATCATCCGAGAAGAACTCGACCTGATACGCCCCCGCCGGCCGATCGATTACGAACCAACCGTTCGCATCGGTGGCCGTGAAATCAATCGGATCGCCGTATCCCGCGTCTGGATCGTTCGACGAATCGCCATCGTCCAGCCGCACGCGGAATCGGCTGCGGATAAGCACGCCCTGCCCCTCGACCCCCCGGCCGTCGGTCAGGGTTACTCGCCCGCGAATACTCTGCACCGGGGCCGGGGCCGGCGGCGGTGTTTCCGCCAAAGCCGGATCGACGCCGACGATTTCCCACGCCCCATCGGCGTTCGGAAATAACCCCGCGGCCGCCATCTCTTGCTCCAGCGGCGTGGCCTGGGCCAGTTTTACCCGGGCAGTTCCTTCCGGCGCTTCCCAGTTGACGATTGTATAGGTTTCCAACGGCTGCACACCGCAGGCCGGCAAACCCAGAATCTCACCGGCCACCAGCGGCATCCGCTCCACTTCTTCACCATCATCGAGGCCGATAGGTAGATCGTCATCTACCCTTTTGTACAGAAACAGTCGGAAATCAATCGCGTTTGGACAGCCTCCGCCGAACACGTCCAGAAACCGCTTCCGATAGGTCGCTCCCGGAGCCAGCAACGGCGTGATAACATACGGCTCCGCGCTGTCCGCGGACGTATACGCCCGCAAACCAAGGGCGGCATAGTAGCTCTTGGAAAAGTTGGTAAAGGCGAAGCTCGTTTCGATCGGCGGCGAGGTGTATACCGGTCCGAACCATGTGCATGAACCGGCCAGCAGGGCCGACGCAATCGCGATTCTATAGAGCAGCCTGGGCATCATGGCTCTATCAACTCCATCACCGGCCGAAGCCCGTTCCAGTATAACACTTCGCTGTACGGAACGTTCCATCCGCCGTAGTTGCGCTGGGCCGAACGGCAACGTACGGCCGCCAGGTATAACGCCCCCCCCCGCCGGACATACAACGTCATGCCCGCCAGCGCCGGATTACCGGTCAGCTCCGGCGGATACAGCGAATCGCACCACTCCCACACCCCGCCGTGCATATCGAATAAACCGTACCCGTTGGGCATGTGTTCGGCAACCCGATGGTGGCTCGCCAATGAGCCATCACAATGGGCGAAATAGCGGGCGTACGCGGCGTCGTTCCCGTAACAGAAACGCCCTTCGTTCGCGGCCCGACAGGCATATTCCCATTCATCCTCGGTCGGCAGACGATACCGCCGGCGGGGAACGAGCTGCTCGCCCTGCCGCGTCAACCAGGTGCAGTAAACGGACGCCGTTTCCATCGCTACCCGGGTCAACGCCACCCGCGACGGGTCCAACTGCGGATCGGCCCGCAACTCATAAACCATTTTGTCCAGCTCGTTGATCCCCTGGGCGTCCTCGCCGAACGCCTCCCGAAGCGTGGCATCGTTAACCATATCCGGCAAACGGGCCAAGGTCACTTCCGTAGTGGCCAGATAGAACGAGCGGATCGGCACGCCCTGCTCCGGGCGGTCCTCGTCCGGCCAGCGATCCGGATCGCTCGGATCCGACCCGCGCCGAAAAGACGTGCATCCCGGAACCTTCACAAAGGTCAATCGAGCACAATCATCTACGAAGACATCGTCGCGCGAAGACAACACCACTGGTGAACCCATGCGCTCCGCGGCCCAGGCGGCGGCCATCACCACGCCGGGGATGTTTTCCGACTCCACCGCCCGCCGACAAAGCCCGATCGCCTCGACATCGGGAATCGCCCACTGTCCGAGCACGCAGAAGGCCACGTATTTCTGGCGGTCCGTGCCCGCGGCCGCCTTGTCTTTCAGCCTGGTCAGAAGGTGCGTTTTCAACTCGTCAGGAAATTCGCATAATTCAAGCCATTCCCCACCCGACCACAAGGGGCCGTCCTCCACCGATCGCCAGAAATCGGCCGGGGCATTGAACAAACCGCTGCACGCGCCCATGACCCGGCGTGGTTCGGCATCCGAGAACAAGGCCCGTTCGGTGGTTCCGGCAAGGTACCGGCGTACGCGGCCGTCGGATTGCTTCGCGCCGGTCAGGGCCGCCGCCGGCATGTCCGCGAACTGGGCCAGTAGATCCTCGGCCTTAGCCATCTGCAAACCCACACGCTGGACCAATACCGTCGCCAGGCCGATCCCCACCACCGCCAGGAACACCGCCGCCGCCGACAGACCCACCCGATATCGATAGGCCATCTTGCGCAACACGTAAACCGTGCTGTCCCGCTTCGCCTCGATCGGGTCGCCGCGCAGGTATAACTCGATATCGCGTCCGAGCTCCCCCGCCGACTGGTAGCGGCGGTCCTTCTCCTTGGCCAGGGCCCGCAACACGATAGTCTGTACGTCGTTGTCGATCTTCCGGTCGGCCGCCGAGGGCTTTTCGGGCTGGACCTCGACGATATTGTGGACCACGTCGTGCAGCTTGCCGGTCACCGGATAAGGGAAACGGCCGGTCAACAACTGATAGAGGATCACGCCGAGGGCGTAAACGTCGCTGCGGGTGTCCTGCTCCCGATGGGCCCCGGCCGCCTGCTCGGGCGACATATAAGGCAACGTGCCCATCACCTGACCCGGCATGGACAACTGCGTTGCCTCGGGTTCCTCGCCATCCTCGTCACGAAACTTGGCGAGTCCGAAATCCAGAATGTGCGGCTCGCCGGCCGCGTCGATGAAGATATTCGACGGTTTCAGATCGCGGTGAATCACCCCCCGCTGATGGGCGTAATTGACGGCCGCGCAGATCTTGCGGAAAAGTTCGAGAATCTGCTTTGTACCCAGTTGCTGCTCGGTCACGTAGCGGTCCAGCCGCCGGCCGGAGACGTATTGCATGGCGAAGTAATAAAGCCCGCTGGTGATGCCGCTTTCGAGAATGGTCACGATGTTGGGATGTTCAAGCTGGGCGGCCAGTTCGACCTCGCGTTCGAATCGGCGCCGGGCCATCTCCGAGGCGTAAGGCCCCTCCAGCAGAACCTTGAGGGCCACCTGCCGCTTGGTCGAGGCCTGCATGGCCAGATAGACCACGCCCATGCCGCCCCGGCCAAGTTCCTCGATCAGCCGGTAATCCCCGATGTTCCGGTCAGCCCCGACCGAGGGCCCCTTGCCCAGCGTGCTGGCCATCGCCGGCCCGGCCGCGGTAACCGCGTCCCCGGCGGCCACGTTGACCGCCTCGGCCATCACGTCCCGAAGTCCGCTCAGCACCCCGTCACCGGCCGCGGCCTGCTCCATCCGCTCCCGACAGGCCGTACACTCCTCCACGTGCATACCCACCGCGACCGCCTCCTCCTCGTCGCAGGTGTTTCGGATATAAGCCAGCAATCGGTGGTCGGATGGGCAATCGGCCATGCCCAAAAGCCTACCCCGCCGCGCGAAAAAAACAAAGCCCGTCTTACCAACCCAAACAGGGTTGATCCGCCACTGGAAATCACCGATACGCAATGCTAAGCTTAGTATCTTGTTTTCCGGGCCTTCAACCCCGGCTCCAGGCATGAAAGCCCAGGAGGCGAAAGGGGGGTGGTCAAACCACCCCGATATCATCCCAATGTCCAGCACCCCGTATCATCTCCCCTCGATCTCCACGGTTCGTCTGCTGCGCTGGATGTTCGGCTTCACGCGACCCGTGAAATCGCTGCTGTTGTTGGCCTGTGTGCTGTTGGTTCTCTGGACCGGCGCGGAAATCGCCGCCGTCCGGGTCACCGCCGAGGCGGTCAATCAGATTAAAAGCTTCCACGTGAGCGACGACTATCACGCCGGAGGAATGATTGGCTGGCTGTTCGGGGACACGCCCTCCGCCATCGGTCTGCGACGAATTGTGCTAATGTTGGCTGGTTTCACCGCAGTGATAGGGCTGCTGGGTTTTCTGCGCGAAACCACCAACGCCAAACTGAGCATGAACATGGTCTTTTATATTCGCGAGGCCGTTTACGATAAGCTCCAACGCGTCGGCTTCGGCTTCCACGACGCCATTTCCACCGGAGAGTTGATCAACCGCGCGCTCAGCGACCTGCAAAACGTACGGCTCTTCATCAACTCCGCCGTACTTATCACTCTCGAAATCGTCCTGATTGTCGGTGGGTACATCGCCCTGCTGCTGTCCCGCTCGCCATGGGTCGCCCTGCTGGCCCTGGCCCCTTTGCCTCTGTGGACCTGGTACATCCTCCGCTTCAGCCGCAAAGCCCAGCCCGCCCTGCAATCCATCATGGAGACCGGCGACCGCAATGTTTCGATCATCACGGAAAACATCGCCGGCGTCCACGTGGTCAAGGCTTTCGGTACCGAACGGCAGGAAATTTCCCGCTACGACTCCAACTGCGACGAGTTTTTCACCCGGGTCATGTACCGTATCCGCCTGTTCGCCAACTTCACCCCGGTTATCCGATCAATAGCCGCCGCGTCGCACCTGACCCTTTTTCTGGCCGCCGGCATTTTGATCCTCAAAGGCCGCCTGACCGCCGGCGACGTACTCATGCTCGGGGCGGCCATGGGGGCGATCCTCAATCGTCTCCAACAGATCTCCGTGATCAACGACCAATACCAGAGCGCCGTGGTTTCCGGCCGACGGCTCTACGAAGTCCTCCACGCTCCGCCGACCGTCATCCAGAAACCGGACGCCCGTCCGCTCGATCCCGGCCCCGGCGCAGTGCGTTTCGAGCATGTGACCTTCGGTTACGATCCGAGCAAAGCGGTCCTGCACGACATCGACTTCGAGGTACCCGCCGGTAAGGTGGTAGCCGTTGTCGGCCCGACCGGTTCAGGCAAAACCACCCTGGTTGGTTTGCTCGCCCGGTTCTACGATCCGGGACAGGGGCGGATCCTGATCGACGGCATGGACATCCGCGACGCCACCCTCGACAGCCTGCGGGCCCAGATCGCCTACGTTTTTCAGGAAACCTACCTCTTCAGCGATACGGTCGAGGCCAACATCGCCTACAGCCACCCACGAACTTCAAATGGCAACGTCGAGGCCGCCGCCCGACTTGCCCAGGCCCACGAATTCATCAACGATCTGCCCAAGGGTTACGACACGATCCTCGGCGAACGGGGCACAACCCTCTCCGGCGGGCAGCGTCAGCGGCTGGCCATCGCCCGGGCCATCTGTGCCGACCCGCGCATCCTGATCCTCGACGACGCCACTGCCGCCGTCGACCCGGAAACCGAACACGCCATCCGCCGGGCCATCCGATTGGTGATGGTCGACCGCACCACTTTCGTCATCGCCCATCGGGTCAGCACGGTCAAGAACGCCGATCTGGTCATCGTGCTGGAGAACGGCCGCATCAGCCAGATGGGCACGCACGACGAACTGCTCCTTCGGGAAGGACACTATCGCCAGATCGTCAATGGGCAGCTTTACGGAGACCCTGGCGGAGAAGAACAAGGCCTGAGCCTCTCTCACATGAATCGTATGCGCGAATTCGTTCGCCGCCGGCGACATGTACTGGAAGCGGCCGACACGGAGGAGGTGGTCAATGAACCGGAACTCTGACCACCCGGCCGGCTCTTTGGCAGCACGGCTTCGGACCAGGTTGCAAGCCTGGCGAAAAACCCTTTTTCATCATGGCTGGGACGTGCAGGCCGCCGAGATAACAGCCACCGACGGCGAGCAGCAATATCGCCCGATCAATTTTCAGTTGATCCGCCGTCTGCTGACTTGCCTCAAGCCTTATCGCTGGAAATACGCATCGGGTATCACCCTCGGCCTTCTAATGGTGTTGCTGGAAATGCAGTCGCCGCGTTTCATCGCCGCGATTATCAACTACACCACCAACTATGTTGCCGGGCAACTCCAACCCATGCCCACGGAAGCCGCGGCCATCCGTCATCTGGTAGCCATCATCGGGCTCTGGGCCCTGGTTCTGGCCGTCGCACTAGTTCTCCAGCGAACCACCATCTTGATCATGACCGATGCCGGCGAACGGGTACAATTCGACCTTCGTCGACGACTCTTCGACCACTTGCAGTCCTTGTCGATGAGCTTCTACGACCGCACCCGGCTCGGCCGCATCATCAGCCGTTGTACCAGCGATATCAGCGGCATGCGCGAAGTCAACGTCTGGGGTATCGATATCGTGGCCAAGTGTACGCTGATGATGATAGTCTCGTCCGCCATGCTACTTAAAACCGAACCACGGCTCTTCCTGGCCGTTGCCTGGCTCGGGCCGGTACTGTTCGTGCTTAATCGTATTTACCGTACGCGAGCCGCTGTTCTTTACCAGCGGGCACGGGAAGGTTTTACGCGGGTTTCCACCAACCTCGCCGAAAACATAACCGGCGTGCGTATCGTGGCCGCTTGCTGTCGTCAGGAATGGAACCTTGGCGTCTTCAATGTTCTGCAGGATCAGAACACCGTAAACAACGTCCGCGCTGCCCGGGCCAACGGCGTGTACCAGCCTTTGTTAAATATCGTCGGCTTCGTCGGCCGGGCCATCATCCTTCTTTACGGAGGCTACCTCATTGTCGCCGGCCGTCTTGACCGGACCGTCGGCATCGGCTCCGTTGTCGCGGCTTTTCTGTACTGGGACTGGTTCATGAGCCCGGTGCTCAATTTCGGCAATTTTTATAACCAATTGATGTCCGCCATGGCCGGCGGCGAACGCGTCTTCACCCTGCTCGACACCCCGCCTGAGATCAGCGACCGGACTGACGCCAACCCTCTGCCGGCCAT
Organism: Phycisphaerales bacterium; assembly: GCA_012729595.1. GTDB lineage: Bacteria > Planctomycetota > Phycisphaerae > UBA1845 > PWPN01 > JAAYCU01. The sequence continues at coordinate 27,766 of JAAYCU010000103.1, read as the reverse complement.
CCGCGGCGAGGTCCGCTTCGAAAACGTCACCTTCGGCTACGATCCCCTGAAACCAGTTCTGCATGACATCAGCTTCACCGCCGAACCCGGCACCATGATCGCTCTCGTCGGCAGCACCGGAAGCGGCAAGACCAGCATCGTCTCCCTGCTCGCTCGGTTCTATCTTCCCCGGCAAGGTCGTATACTCGTAGACGGGCACGACACCCGGTACGTTACCGGCGAATCGCTCCAGCGCCAGATGGGCCTCGTGCTGCAAACCAATTATCTGTTTACCGGCTCCGTGCTGGACAATATCCGCTACGTTCGGCCGGAAGCCACGGAGGAGCAAGTTATAGCCGCCGCCCGGACCCTGGGCACCTACGACGCCCTGATGGACCTGGCTGACGGCCTGCAAACCCAGGTCGGTGAACGCGGGGCCAACGTCTCTCTCGGCCAGCGGCAATTGATCTGCTTCACCCGCGCCTTCCTGGCCGACCCGCGTATCTTCATGCTCGACGAGGCCACCAGCTCCGTCGACACCGCCACCGAACAGCTTATCCAACGCTCACTCGAACGCCTGCGCCAAGGCCGCACCACCTTCGTCGTCGCCCACCGGCTAAGCACCATCCAGCAGGCCGACTGTATCCTGGTTCTCGACCACGGGCGTCTCGTCGAATGCGGAACTCATTTCGATCTGCTCGAACACGACGGCCGCTATGCCGAACTCTACGAGCAATTCGTTTTGGATACCCCGGCGAACTCCGACTGGTAAAGACCACGTCTCGCTTGCGCGGCGTACCCTTAACGAAAATGATGTACGCCTGAAACCAAGCATGATACCGGCGCGCTGGGATTATCCGGCCGGGCCGCTACAATGGATAGCGGAGGTGCAATCATGGACTTCACCCCGAACATCGACCAATTGGGACGGCTGGTACGGGGCACCGGCGGACTGCTCTGCCTCGTACTTGCCAGCGGGCTGGTGATCTGGCTTTGGCCGCTTAACTGGTGGCAATGGCTGATCGTCGTCGTTCTTTTTCTGTCTGGCGGTCTGGGTCTGTTTGAAGCGATGAAAAGCTGGTGCGTCCTGCGGGCCTACGACTACAAGACGCCGGTCTGACCGCATCCCTGGAGCCGGGGGCGAGGGACGGGCTCTGGCCAGCTCATTCCGCCGTTTCCTGGACGGTTACCCGCTTGATGATCACATCCTTGACCGGTGTGGATTTTTCACCGGTGCCGCTATCCGTAACGGGAACCTGGCCGATTTTTTTCAACACTTCGAGCGAGGCGTCATCGGCGATACGGCCGAAGGCGGTGTACTGTCCATTGAGAAAATCGGCATCGTCGAGGCAAATAAAGAATTGGCAGGAGGCGGAGTTGGGGTCAGCCGCCCGAGCCATGGAGAGCGTACCGAGTACATGCGGGGTATCATTGAACTCCGCCTTTAGCCTCCGGGGGCCGTTACCCATACCGTCACCCCGGGGACAGCCACCCTGAATCATGAATCCATCAATAATCCGGTGGAATTTCCGCCCATCATAAAAACCGGTTTCGGCCAGTTCAATGAAATTGGCCACATGGTCCGGGGCCTTATCCGGAAAGAATTCCAGGTTCATGTCACCGAAATCGGTATGGATGGTCACTGTTTTCATGGTCGCCTCCAGTCCGGCCGCGGCCGGTGATGACCGTATCGTCGGCCGGCACGGCGTCCCGGCTCGCCGGCATTGTAACGGTTTCCGGCTCCCGTGGCGAAGGGCATAGTATCGGTTAGGTCATTAGCGTAGGGGCAGGTGTTCCGTGATAGTTCGGAGCGGAGATTTCAACTTAATTTTGTCCTTCACCGGGCACGAGGGTAGAATTAGACGGCGGGGCGAGCCTTCGGGTAAGCAATCCACCCGAAACGCACGAGAACCTGCAACCCGGAATACGGTTCCCTGATAACCATGCGTCGGCGTTAACGGTCGCGGTCTCTCGGAGCGACCTTCGGCGGGCCACTTAACTATGTACAGGCTTCTTTTCATCGGCGTCCTGCTACTCTGGATCAGTGCGATGAGCGCGTTGTTCATGCGCGACGTATGGCCGGCCTGGACTGCGCAGGAACCGCCGCCGATGACCACCGAACGACTCGCCCGACTGGCCGATCACAAAACGCAACTCGGCATTTTCGCAGGCAACGGGAATCGGCTCGGCACGGCCTGGCGGGAAATGACCACCACCGGAGCCACCAGCACACTTTACGGAACGGTACTCACCGAGCCGCACGGGATAATCCCGGCCACCCGCACGGAAACAACGACCGATTTCAACGCCGAAGGCGGGCTCGAAGCGTTTACGCTGGCGGTGTACGGCATACCGGAAACGCTTATTCAGGCTACGGGCGAACGACACGGGATCTTTTTCCCTTGCGAGTTTCAGTTCGGCGTCCTCCGGCGTCGGGTCAATCTGGATCTCTCGGCGACAAGAATGATCGGCGATTCGTTGCAACCTTTCGGGTACCTTCCGGAATTGAGAGTCGGGCAGGCGTGGCGGATGCAGATTCTGGATCCACTCTCGGCCTTGGCGGGTGGCAAGGTCCGTTTTCAATCGGTTGTAGCGCGGGTAACCGGCAGCGAGGTGATCGATCATCAAGGTCGGCCGGTAGAGTGTTTCGTGGTCGTCACGGACCCCCATCCGATCAAGGCCTGGGTTGACGATCAGGGACAGGTTTGCGTCCAGGAAGCGGAAATGCCTGGGTTCGGCAAAGTGGTGCTGCGAGCGGAGCCCTACGACGCACTGGCGCGTCAGCAGGCACGGCAGCGGATCAGCCAGAATAACTGACGAGCAAAAGGTGTGCGCATGACGCCGGCTATCGAATTGCATGAAGTGACCAAACGTTTCGGCGATTTTACGGCCGTCGATCGCTTGCGTCTGACCATCCCCCCGGGCGAGCTGTTCGCCTTTCTGGGGCCAAACGGGGCGGGCAAGACGACCACTATCAAGATGCTGGTAGGCTTGCTGCTGCCCGATGGAGGCTCGGTTCGGGTATGCGGACACGCGATGGGACGCGACGGCCAGTTGGCCAAGTCTCAACTGGCCTATGTTCCCGACCAACCCTTTCTTTACGACAAGCTGACGGGACACGAGTTTCTCGATTTTGTGGGCCGGATGTACGGGCTGTCGCGTGCCAGCCAGGAGCAGCGAACCAAACAACTGGTTGAAATGCTCGAGATGGGGTCGTTCCTGCACCAGCTCACGGAAAGTTATTCGCATGGCATGAAACAGCGCACGGTTCTGGCCGCGGCCTTGCTGCACGACCCGGCGGTGCTGGTGACCGACGAGCCGATGGTCGGACTCGATCCGCGCACGGTGCGCAAGGTAAAGGACATCCTGCGTGACATGGTTCATGACGGCAAGACGGTATTCATGAGTACGCACACGCTGGAGGTGGCCGAGGCCGTCGCAGATCGCATCGGGATTATTAACCATGGGCGGCTCATCGCGGTCGGCACCCTCGAGGAACTCCGCCATCAAGCCAGTCGCAGTGAAACGCTCGAGGATATTTTCCTAAGCCTCACGGCCGAAGGACAGGCTGAAGCCAGCGAAACGGTTCCACAATGAGCAACATTACCAGCCATCCGGAGAGACCGCGGATCCCTATCGAACAGTCCGGCGCCGCACCGCCGTCCGGACCGGGCAACGGCATACTGCTTCTGCTGAATCTACGACATGCGCTGATTCGCAACCATCTGCATGAGCTGTTTCGCCGACGCCCGCTGAATGTGATCGGGACCATTTCGACGCTTCTGCTGATTTGGGGCGGTTTGTATTTCCTGCTCATCTTCACTTTCGAGGAGGTGCAACAGAACGTTCTGGAAGGGATCGTGGCCATCCCGCTGATTTTCACTTTTTTCTTTCTGGCCCTGACCGGGATGCTGGCGTTCTCCAACGCGATTATCAGCTATGGCAGCCTGTTTCACCGGCCGGAAAGCGCATACCTGCTGGCTTCTCCGCTCCACCCGCGGGACATGATTATCGTTAAATATCTGGAAACCCTGTTGCTGTCGAGCTGGTCTCTGGTGCTGCTGGGTTTGCCGCTGATGATGGCCATCGCCAACAAGCTTGGCGGGAACTGGACTTTTTATCCTATGTTTCTAGGCCTGTTTTTATGTTTCATTCCAATTCCCGGGGCCTTGGGGATGTTCCTGGCCTGGGCCGTGACCATGGTTTTTCCAAAAACTCCGCGGCGCGTTCTGATGGTGGCCACTCTGGCGCTACTGCTCGTGAGCGGCTTGTGGGGCTGGCGGTTGGCGGACCCCTCGAACACCTCCAGCGAATGGCTTAAGAACTTCTATGACCGAGCCTCTCTGGTTCAGAATGCCATGCTGCCCCACACTTGGGTGGCCAAAGGTATCAGTCATGCCGTCAGCGGCCGCGCCGGGGCTGCGGGGTTTTATTTGCTGGTAATCCTGGCCAATGCTCTGCTGGCCAGTTTCCTGGTGGTGTCCGTCGTCGCCCGCTGGTTCACCTCGGCCTTTACCCGGGCCCAATGTTCGGGCACGCGACGTAGTGGTCCGCCGGGGCGGGTGATCAACTGGATCGCGGAGTTGCTCTTCGCCTATCTGCCCTATCGACAACGCATGCTGGCCACCAACGACCTGAAAACTTTTTTCCGCGATCCGTTGCAATGGACGCAGATGGCGATTTTGTTCGGCCTGCTGGCCTTGTATGTCAGCAACGTACAGCGGCTATGGACGGACCTGTTGCATCCGGGATTGCAGGTTCTGGTGGCCTTCCTCAACCTGACCGCGGTCAGCCTGATCCTGGCCACCTTTACCAGCCGGTTCGTGTTTCCCCTGGTCTCGCTGGAAAGCCAGCAACTCTGGTTGCTGGGTTTGCTACCCCTGCCCCGTGGCCGCATCATCATGGCCAAATTTCTTTACGCCCTGACTATTACACTCCTGGCCGGCGTTACCGTCATCAGTGTTTCCATCTATCGGCTGCAATTGCCCTTTTCGCTGGCGGCCGCCCACCTGATCTGCGTGATAGCTATTTGTATCGGACTGTGCGGAGTGAGTATCGGCATGGGGGCCCGGATGCCGGTCTTCCACGAGCGCAACCCGGCCCGGATAGCCGGAGGGTTCAGCGGAACGGTCAGCCTGATGTGCTCGGTCGTCCTGGTCGTCATTTCCCTGGTCGTCGTCGCCTTCATGAGCCTGCGGGTAGCCCAAATTGGCGACGGCGCTACGGTGACCCAGGCGATGATGTGGGGGGTTGCCGGAGTGGTCCTGCTCAATGTAATCGTTAGCGTACTAGCCCTGACGGCGGGGATCAGGCACTTCCGAAGATTGCAATGCTGATTACCCGACGGCGCTATCCGATAATCATACCCTTCAAACCGCCTATGCTGTCGGACACTCGGATATCCCTGGTTTTTTCGTCATTCTCTGTTTTTTACGATAGAGAATGGGAAACCGAAGAGGTAGAATAGGGTGAGGTGGAAAGAATGTATAAGCCGACCCCTGTGTCTATCGAAAATGCGCCGCCGGTCGATCGCCGGCGGTTAATACCGTTTACCCACGAGGAAAAACGCCGGATTTTTCGCGGCATGGTAGCCGGCGAACTGGAAGCCGGCATCCTGCGTTATTCGCGTCGAACTCAGCTTCTGAAATACGCGGAACGGCTGGAGATTGACGAATTCGAGGCCACTCTGCTGATTGCGGAAGCCCAATACCATGCCGATCAGATCGAGCCGATCCGTTTTGACAGCGATGCGTCGCTGGACAGTCTCAGCCGGCCGGAGTCCTGGTCCATCTCCGTGCGTCTGGCCGTGGCCCTTATATCAGCGATTTTTATCAACCTCTTGTTGATCTGGTGGCTGATACGCTGACTTATACACTCTCGGCATAGGCGTAACGTCTCATAATGCTTGGCCATATTTCATGATGGCGAACCAAAGGAGCGGTTTGGCATTAAAGAGCACGTGGACGAGGATAGGCACATAAAGCGATCCGGTACGCTCGTATAGGTATCCGAGAATAATCCCGAAAGCCGCGAGGGGCAGTACATCCCGTATATTGTTGTAATGCGCCAGGCCAAAAAGGAACCCTGTCAACACGATGGCAAACCAGCGATGCCGCCATGAACCGTAGCGTGGCCACACCATTCGCCGCAGGCCCGATTGAATCACCCCCCGGAAAAACAGCTCCTCACCGACCGGGGCCAGCATAAGAGCCCCGCCGATCGCCAGCCGATGGACCCAGGCCGGCATGGTCGGGTCATGCAACGCCAGGAACACATTGTGTTCCGGCATCTGGTATCCCAATTTGTCCAGCAGGTGGACACAAGCCATCAGGAGCAGTTGGGTTACAAGAATAGATATCAGCCAGCCTCCCGGCACATAAGCCCACCCGAAACGCGCTCTTGGCAACCGCAATCCGAACCCGCGCAGGCCCCCGATGAAAGCCCCGCGGGCCACTGCCAGGCAAATCAGAGTCATAAACAGCAAGGTCAAGTTGCCGGCCATCAGGCTTCGCCACAGGTTGATCTGTTCCTCGGAAAAGTGATCGCCGGCGGTCCAGTCCACCATACCGGTCCAGACAGAGGCGCCCAATGGATAGGCCAGCAGACAGACCCACACCGAGAGCGGCCCTAATCGCTGAGGACGCAATGGTGAACCCCTCAGGGGATCGCGCCGACCAGCGCGCCACCAAAGCGCCAGCCAGAGTAGCAGTACGATCCCCCCCGCGGCCAGCAGAGCGTAATCGAGACCCACCAGAAGCATGTGGAGTTGCTTGGTCGATATTCGCATGAATCGCGATCATCCTTATCGATAACGGCCGGGCCTTTCGATAGAATGCACGTTTCTGACTAAGGAGCCTCGGCGTGGCTACTATATTGGACAATATCGTGGAAACCAAGCGACGGGAGGTCGAACAGGCCCGGACCTCTTGCCCCTTGGACCAAATGAAGGCGGCCGCCCGACATGCCCCACCGTCTCGGGATTTTTTTGCTGCTTTGGCCGGCCCGGCGGCGCGCGGGGTACATCTGATCGCCGAGATCAAGAAAAAATCGCCGTCCGCGGGCCTGATCCGGGCGGATTTCGATCCGGTGACGCTGGCCGGTATTTACGCCGACAGTGGCGCTTCGGCCCTGAGCGTGCTGACCGACGAGAGCTATTTCGACGGCCGGCTGGAGTATATCGAGCAGGTCAAACGGGTAATCGATCTTCCCGTCCTGCGTAAGGATTTCATGATTGACCCGTACCAGATTTACGAAGCCCGGGCGGCCGGAGCGGATGCGATTCTGCTTATCGGGGAAGTGCTCGACCCGCCCCTGCTGCGCGAGATGCGCGATCTGGCCGGTGAGCTGGGCATGACCAGTCTGATCGAAGTGCATGAGGAGCAGACGCTGGATAAAGTGCTGAAAACCGTCTCCTTTAACCCGGATACGCGCTGTCTGCTGGGCATCAATAACCGGAACCTTAAAATCCAGCGGATTGACCTGGATACCACGCGCCGACTGGCGGACCTGGCCCCGCCGGCTACGATCCTGGTTTCCGAAAGCGGTATCAAGACCCGCGCGGACGTGGAACAGCTTGTGACCTGCGGCGCTCGGGCCCTACTGATTGGGGAGACCTTCATGCGGGCGCCGGATATCCGGGGGAAGATTGACGAACTGCTCGGGTCGCCATGAATGTTAATATAGGTTGTATAAGGAACTGCACGCATGTTCTGGCAAAGAATACTTTTCGGCTCACTGATGATTGCCGCGTTGGTCGGCGTGGTAGTCATTGATGGGAAATGGTCGGAACAGATGCAGGGATTATCCTCGTACTGCACCGACAGTCTGTGCGCGAGGGGCATGCTGCTCCGCGGATTACCGATGACCTTGCTGATGCTGGGCCTGCTGATCCCGGCGGTGTACGAATTGGGGCGACTCTGCCGCTTGGGCGGCTATCGTCCTGCGGTGCATTGGTCGGCATTCGTGGCCGTCGGCCTGGCCATCGTTCCATGGCTGGAAATGCAATACCGTATGGCCCCCGCCGATGGCCTGGTGCCGCTACTTTCCATCGATCTGTCACCGTCAGTCCTTTGGCTTACCGGCGGCCTGTTGGGGGCCTGTCTGGTTATTCTCGCCCGAAAAACCACGGAACGGGCCATCTCCAACATTGCCATTACCTTGTTTATCATGATCTATCTGGGGCTATTGGGCTCGTTTGCCGTGCGGATACGGTGCCTGCACCCGGGGATGGCCGGCTCTGCTCTGATAATATATTTCATTATCAGTGTTAAATCCGGGGATATCGGAGCCTATTTTACCGGTCGGCTGTTCGGGAAACACAAATTAATACCCTGGCTCAGCCCGGGCAAAACAATCGAAGGGGGGATCGGAGCGATTGTCTTTGCCGGAGGCGTTTCTACTGGGCTGATCGCCTTGTGGTCGTATCTGGCCGCCGACATCCTACCGCTAGGCACCCCCCCCCTGCAGCTCTCGCAAGCCTTTGTTTTTGGGGCACTTATGGCAGTATTTGGTCATTTTGGAGATTTGGTTGAATCGGCCATCAAGCGGGACGTGGGCAGCAAGGATTCGGGACGAATTATCCCGGCGTTCGGCGGTTTGCTTGATCTGCTCGATTCTCCGCTGGTGGCGGCCCCGATAGCCTGGGGGTATCTAACAATTCTTGGTGATTTGGGCTAAAATTGAATGCGGGTTGGAGCGGTCCGGCGCATGGTCGGACAGTGGGGCTCCAGTCCGGTACGGTTGACGACTGAATCCGAGGCAACAAAACCGGCGGGCTCCGACCCCGCGGGCAGGGCCTTTGGTTTCGTATACAGGAGACCCCGGACACTTTGGAACTAAGCATTACCCTGGATCAAGCGGTCCGGCGGGCCGAGTTATTCGGCTCGTCCGATCGGAATCTGCGTCTCATCCGCGACGCCTTGGGCGTGCAGATAAGCTCGCGTGATTCCCTGATTAAGCTCAAGGGCCCGGCGCAGGCGGTCGGCCGCGCCGCCATCGTACTGGAAGAGCTGCAACGACTCATGCGCACGGGTAAGGAACTGACCGACGAGCAGGTTGCCCAAGCGGTCGGTCATAGCAACCCGGCCGAAGAACTCTCTCCTGACGACCCTGACCTTATCGATGTGTACGCCCGGCATACTATCGTGCGGCCGCGTACTGACGGGCAAAAAGCCTATGTACAGGCCATACAAGCGCACGATCTGGTTTTCTGCGTCGGACCGGCGGGCACGGGAAAAACCTACCTGGCGGTTGCCATGGCCGTCGCGATGCTCAAGCAGAACCTAATCAAGCGAATCGTTCTGGTTCGGCCGGCGGTGGAGGCTGGTGAAAAATTGGGTTACCTTCCGGGCGACATGCAGGCCAAGGTCAACCCCTATCTGCGTCCGTTACTCGACGCCATGCATGACATGATGGGTTTTGACCAGATCAAGCGGTTCATCGCCAACGACGTGATCGAAATCGCTCCTTTGGCCTTCATGCGTGGGCGCACTCTGAACAACAGTGCGATTATCCTGGACGAGGCCCAAAACAGCACCTGCTCGCAGATGATGATGTTTTTGACTCGGCTGGGGCACCACAGCAAAATGATCGTGACCGGGGACGACAGCCAGGTTGACTTATCCCGGCCGGAGGACAGCGGCGTAGTGGATGCGATTCGGCGACTTGCGGGATTGCACGGAATCGCCACAATCCGGCTGGATAAGCAGGATATCGTGCGACACCATCTGGTACAGGAAATTGTGCGAGCCTATGCGGACCGGAGGGGTTGATTTTATCAGACTTACGGCGGGCAACTGGCGCGCCCGCCGGAGTTGGACGATAATAACTGACCGGCGCGGCGTGCCCGTGCCGAAACGACCATGACGAGGTCCATCGCAGCCTTGAAAGTACGCACGAAAATCAAGACCGACATCCGACGGCAGGAAGCCAAGCGGCAACGCAGTGCGCAGCGAGGGCGCGTCTGGCAGCGACTTTCTCAATCGGTAAGCCCCTACGCGCTGCTGATCTGGACCGGTTTTTACGTATCCTGTCTCGGGTTGTTTCTGTTGGGCCACGAAACCATGCCGTATCGGGTTGGCCAGCGGATCACTCAGAACATCACCTCACGAGTTGATTTCCAGGTCGAGAACCGTGATGAGACTGAAAAACGCCGCGAAGAGGCCCGCGAGGCCGCCCCGAACATTTATGAACCGAACCCGGTACCGCTGGAAACGATCCGGGCGGAATTAACCCATCTGTTGAATCTGGCCAAGGAAGCCAACGACAACGCAGAGGAGTTCATGACCAAGGCGGAAGCCAAGCACTGGTCATTCGAGGATCCCGCCCTGGCGATGAAAACCCTGCTGGAGGAATACGGCAACGCCGAAGCGGGTGCCCGGAAATTCGAGAGCATGATCGCTCGTGTAACGGACAATCTGGCGGCTCAGCGTATCGTCGATCAGGTTATCGACGAACTGACCCGCAAACGTACACCACCGAATTCCATTTTGCGGCGTCCGGGCCAGCCAGACGTAGAAGTCGCTACCACCCAATTACAGACCGTTAAGGATTCGAAGATCGAGCAGATCATAATTAACGCCGCCAATCAGGTGGTCGGGGAAGCGTATATTCCGCTCGCCCTGACCGATCCGGTCAGTGCGCTTATTAGCCGAACCTTGGCCAAGACTACGGCCGGCGAGTCCCATTATACCCCGCTCTGGAAATATGACGGGGGACAGACGCGCAAGGAAATGGAGTTGGCCGCCCAGCGACAGGAACCGGTCGTCAATCGTTTCCAATGGGGCGACGTACTGGTCCGGGCCGAACCGAAGACCGTGCTGGGCAACCAGAATATAGAATTACTCCTGGCGGAGAACCAGCACTATCTGGCCCTGCAGAAGACCGATACGTACCTGCGTCGAGAAAAACTGCTCCAGCAGATCGGCTGGGGTGTGGTATTTTTTGTATTGACCCTTGGGCTGGTCGTCTACAGTGTCTCGTATCAGCCGCGCGTTTTACGTAAACCGGCTCGGACGCTGGCCTTGGCTTGTTTGGCGCTGCTTACCATTGCTCTCAGTCGCTTGTTCCGTTATCCGCTGAACTGGCCTACGGAGTTGACCGTTGGCCTGGTGGTCATGGCCGCGGCTTTTCTGACCATCGCCTATAACCAGCGTTTCGCCTTCGGAGTCGGCGGGGTTTTGGCGGCCATGGTAACCGTGGCCTGCCAAGGAACTTTCGGCTTGTTCATCACGCACATGACCGCCCTGGGGCTTACGGTGTTTTCACTTCGCGAGGTGCGCACCCGCAGCAAAATCATCGCGGTCGGCGCGGTCAGCGCGTTGGGCACGATGATCGTATGCGTATGCATCAACCTGATCGACGGTCAAAGCCCCAAATATGTCTTGAGTCACGGCCTGGCCGCCGGCGGGGCCGCCTTGGGAGCGGGCTTTCTGGTGCAGGGGCTGCTACCGACTTTCGAAAAGATCTTCGGGATCGCCACGAGCATGACATTGCTGGAATGGTGCGACGCCAGTCGGCCCTTGCTGCGTCGCCTGGCCCAGGAAGCGCCCGGCACCTACAGTCACTCCCTGATTCTCAGCCAGATGGTGGAGGAGGCGGCCGAGAGCATAGGGGCCCGTGGTCTGCTGGCCCGCGTCGGGGCGATCTATCACGACATCGGGAAAATTCAAAAGCCGGGCTATTTCGTGGAAAACCAGGAGGCCCGCATCAGTCGGCACGACCGCCTCTCGCCGACCATGAGCCTGTTGGTCATCGTTGGTCACGTGAAGGACGGGGTCGAGCTGGCCCGCGCATACGGGCTGCCGCGCATCCTGCATCAGTTCATCCTGGAACATCACGGTACGACGGTGGTCCGCTATTTCCATTACCTGGCCAGTGAAGCGGCGGCCCGGAACAGCAAGATCAAGGGCAAGCATGACCGCGAGGTAGCCGAGAGCGAATTTCGCTACGCCGGGCCCAAGCCCGGCTCCAAGGAGGCGGCGATCCTGATGATCTGCGACGGTTGCGAGGGTGCGGTCCGGGCGATTAACGAGCCGACCCCCGGACGTATAGAAAGCACCGTGCATCAGGTAGTGATGGAGCGTTTGACCGACGGGCAGTTTGACGACTGCGACATTACCATGCGGGAGTTAAGTCTGGTCGAGCAATCCCTGGTAAAAAGTCTTTGCGCTGTCCACCACGGCCGTATCAAGTACCCGAAGAAAGGCGCGGACAAGGAGAAAGCTCTGGACCCCGCACCGACGACGGAGGACGCCGATACTGTCCGGCCGTCGGCCGCGGGCCAAGCGGCGCAGGAGGTTGCCCCGCAATCGTGAGCGCTAACAACAAACCATTCCCCGCGAAAACCGATAATGGGCGCATCGATGTGCGTTATCTCCGGAGGCTGCCCGGCGTCCCCGCCCGCCGCATTGTCGAAGCGGCCAGGGCGGCCTTGAACAAGCATGCCTTGCGGAGTCTGAGCGTGGCCGTGGTGGATGAAGCCACCTTGGCCGAACTGCACGATCATTATCTGAATGATCCGTCGGCCACCGATGTTCTCAGCTTCGATTTGCGGGACGACGACGCCTCGGACAGTCCGATCGAAGGCGAGGTCGTCGTATCCGTTGACGCGGCCCGTCAACAGGCCCGGCGGCTATCCGTAGACGCCGCGGAGGAACTGTTGCGTTACGTGATTCACGGCGTGCTCCATTTGCGGGGGTACCGGGATGATACGCCCGCCCGGCGAGGAGCCATGCGCCGGGCGGAAAACCGTGTACTGGCCAATTTGAACACGACAGGCGATACATCGCCCAAGCCCGCGATATGTAAGCACAACCGTAGGCAACGATCTTAATTCCGAGGCCGTCCGACGGGCCAGAGGGGCCCGGGTGGTCGTGCCTGACACTTAAGAGGAGTACTGTTTTGTCTGGTCTGCTGTTGGGGGTGATTTTACTGCTGATTGTGCTCTGGGCCACGACGGCCAATCTGGTCGTGCGGCATTTTTCGCGCGTGGATCTTACCGAACACCTCGAAAAAAAGGGCAAGGGTCACCTGGTACAGCGTTTGATGGAGCATCGCAACGAACTACTGTTTCTCCTGCCTCTTGTGCGGTTGAGTGCGATTCTCGGTCTGATCTTGCTGATCGCGCACTATTTCAACCTTGAGCCGGCTACCGACCCGTCGATGACTTCCACCGAGCTGGGGCTTAAATACCTGAGCATATACCTGGCGTCGATGGTCCTGATCGTGGTTTTCGGGGTGGCCGTTCCCAACGCATGGGCTCGGTACGCGGGAGAGGAATTTTTAGCCTTCAGCATCGGGCCGCTGCTGGTTCTGCGTTGGCTGCTTTACCCGCTGGCGGTATTCCAGCATCTGGTTGATGGAATCGTCCGGCGCTTGGCGGGAGTCCCCAACGGCGATGACGAGGAAGACGAGGCGGACCAGATCGAAAAAGAGATCCTGGGGGTCATCAGCGAAGGGGAAATGTCCGGAGCCGTCCACGAGGAAGACGCGGACATGCTGGAATCGGTTATCGAGCTGCGGGATACCAATGTCGGGCAGATCATGACCCCGCGTACGGAGATTTTCGCCTTGCCGTCCACCGCCACTTTGGGCGAGGCCAAGGCCCTGATTCTGGCCGAGGGCCACTCGCGCATCCCGATCTACGGCGATAACATCGACGATATCAAAGGGGTTCTCTACGCCAAGGATCTGCTCAACCTGGACGAACACACCTTGTTCGACCCGCTCCAGCTCATGCGCAAGGTTCCTTTCGTACCGGAAACCAAGCGGGTGCCCGATCTGCTCAAGGAATTACGGGAAAAAAAAGTCCATCTGGCCATCGTGCTGGACGAATACGGAGGCACGGCCGGCCTGGTGACCATAGAGGACATTATCGAGGAGATCGTCGGGGAGATCGAGGATGAGTACGAAACCTCCGAGCCGGAGGCGATCCAACGAATCGACGAGCAGACCGTCGAGCTGGACGCCCGCGTGCGTATCGATGAAATCAATGACGAATTAAAGCTGGATCTTCCCGAGGACGAGGATTTCGATACCGTCGGTGGATTCATCTTCAGCCAGATGGGCAAGATCCCCTTGATCGGCGAGGAATTCCATTTCCATAACCTCACGTTCCGCATCCTGGATGCCGAGGAACGCAAGATCAACCGTCTGCTCGTCGTGATCGCCCCCGCAAAAACGGTGGCGTGAGAGCGATCAGCCATCGGCTTTCAGCGGTCAGTAGTCAGCGATCATCCGTCAGCCTCGCTGCCCGGGAATGACGCTTCATCGGAATCCGTACCGATATCAACATATCTTCATCGCGATGGCTCCGGTTGCGTATCGGACGCGGCCGGGGGTTCGGCGGGTGTAACGTAAATACGAAACGATTGCTCGCCCAGGTGTTTGACCTCGGAAGTAGTAATCAGCTTACGTCCATCAATGGTGTAGCAGATGCCCTCGCCCTGCGGCTCGCCCAATAGGCTGATAAACCGCGGCAGTTGCCGGAACACTTCCTCGAACGGGCGGTTGGGCGGCAAGGTGAACTCATAAGCGGCCAGATAATTACGGATAACCACGCGTCGTCCATCGCGCGATACATCTCCGCCGGTAACCGCGGTAAGAAAATAAGAGGTAAGACGGAGCGGTCTGGATATATCCGTCACCCACTGGAGTACATGGATTTTCTCGCTATTCCAGTCCAGATCGGCGGCCGACAGTTTGTATACCCGGGCGGTCGGGGTCTTGTTCGTATCCTGCTTGGTAACGATGTAAATATCCCCGCTGTCCGGATGGACCAGCAGACACTCCGCATCGAATCGCTCTTCCGGGGTCATGGCCGGCCGCGAGGCGTCTGTCGTAGAAGGATATTCGAAGCGGATCGCTTCGCAGGGCACATGAAGGGCGAGGGGATGAATTCCCTTATCGACCTTGGGTTCGGCAAAGCGGTAAATACGTTTTCCGTCGCGCTTACATGGCGGATTATCCCCGCCATCCATTATGTAGATCCTGTTGTCCGGACCGTAAGCGATATCCTCCCAATCCTTGAGCCGAGCGCCCTGCAATTCGACGTAACCATGATCCGGGGCAACCCCTGATTCGATGTCGGCCGCGGTCAGGCGAAAGGCATACACGCGCGGGGAGTAACGTCCTGAATCGTTATGGGTCCAGTAGATATCCGGATTAATCCGGCTGGCGATCACGCCGCTGGATTCGGGTACCTGATCGGTCCGAGCCTGGATCGAGCGTTGATGAAACAAGTGCGCGGGGGATGTTGTCTGGGCGGAGGCCGACGACAGCAAACCAAGAACCAGCAGTCCGGCCGTTCTTTTGAGGCTGGGACTAATCGCCAAGCCCCACCCGCCTCGTCGACGATCGGCCTCAGCGTGCCGCGAAGAAACTGCATACTGTTGTGTAAGATCTGAATACATGTCAGGCCTTTCCATCTATCGGCAGCTCGACGTACACCGTAGCCCCGCCGTCCTGGTTATTAAAGGCATGGGCAGATCCACCCTGGTGCCGCAACGCCAGTCGGGCCAGCCCTAATCCCAACCCCATACCGTGCTGCTTGGTGGAATAGGAAAAATCGAATACCCGTTCCGGATCGTCAGCGGGCAGGCCCGATCCCTGGTCCCGAATAGAAATACGGCACACCGTTCCGGTCGACTCCGCACCCGCAACGATCTCGGCCTTGAGCACAATTCTGCCCCCCAGAGGCGAAGCCTCCAAGGCGTTGACCAGCATGGCGATCAGAGCTTGCTCGAGGGTTTCGGGATCGTGCATGCACTCCAGCCCGGTATCGGGGGCCACAACCGCCAGAGAGAGTTCCTTGGCGAGCAGGTCGGTCTTAACCGTCTCGCAGACCCGCCACAGGACCGGCACTACATCCTGCCGGTCGGTCGGGGGCGGCTCGTGGCGGGCTATTTCCATCAGCCCGGCGATCCAGCGATTCATGCGGTCGATGGAAACGATAATTTCTTCCATCCGCGAGCGAATGGAACCGTCACCGGGATCGTGTCGGCCGGCGATCTGGGCAACGGCTCGAATACTGGCCAGCGGATTACGAAGATTGTGGGCCACCTGGGCGGCCAATTGTCCTATGGTGGTCATCCGCTCGGATTCGATTAAGCGTTGGCGCAGCTCACCCAACGAGCGGCGGGCCCGGTCCAGGGCGGCGGCCAGGCTGGCCATCTCGCGGGGAGCGGCCAACAGAGGCTCGCGCGGCGGCTGATCATGGGCCAGCGCTTCCACCTGACGATTCAATTGCTCCATCGGTTTCAACAGCCAGCGACGCAGCAGGGAGCCGATCACCAAAACGTGCATGGCCGTCAGAATAATCACGATATTCAGGATGGTGCGTGTGCGGAGATCCTGGCTGTCGGCCTCCCCCTGAACCTGTTGAAGCTCCGCCACGACAAAATTGGTCAGTTTGTCGAGTTGCCTTCGTATCGCGGGTACCTCGGCGTTGCGTTCGTCCGGGGCCATGGCCCTCCAGTTTTCGTAGTGTGCATAGACCACGTTCATCTGCCAGCGCACCAGGGCAAAGACATTGGCTTCATTGAGCCGATTACGAGTAGTGAGCAAACGATCGGGAAAATTCATATCCGGCGGAGGCGGCGGCGGGTAGACCACAAATAAATCCTTCCGCTACTTCCGCGGATGGGACGCCCCTTCCTGTTCGTCCGCCGGCAGATCGAGAAGGTGGGCGAAGCCTTTTATGGTATCCCCACTCTCCGAACCCAATGGCCCTTCCGGCAAACCATCCGCGAGTAATGCCCGCAGTTCGGCCTGGGACCATTCGTTGACGGCCTCGCGTTCGAAAGCGGTTTTCAGTTGCTGGACCAGCAGATTGATCTCGTTCCAGAACAACAGGTCGACAAAAATCTGTCGGGAATGGATCAGTTCATAAACCGAGGCCCCCACCGTGGCCACGATCAGGACCACGACGATCAGGTAGACCAGAAAAATGCGATGGCGAAGGGTCATTTAGCACGCATCCCTGGCCGCGACCGACGGCCTCTTCCCATCATCGCCGCTTCAGGCGTCCGGGGCAACCGGCGGGGCCATATAAACCGTGTTCAGCCATGGACATAACTCCCCCCACGGCCACAAGGCCCATACCTGCCGTTCGGTCAGGGCCAGTGGTCCGCCTTTCCGCCGGCGCCCTATCAGATTAAAATCCCGTCAACCAGACTTGCAAGAGGCGGCCCGTGCGCCTAAACTCTTGCCTGCTTGGTAACTAGGCTTAGCTCAATGCCCTTGGTTTAATACAATCATCCGGGGGCATAGGGTATGCTATTACCGCAAGGCTTGGTAGGCTTACTGGTTATGTCGCAAACAGACCAGAGGGCCGCTACCGGCCTAGACGATTTTGAACAGTGGCGAGGAAAGCAGGAATTGATCCTTAAGCCCTCATTCCCGGCATTACCGGGATATCGCGAATGGATTTAGGGATACCATAACCAGCGGCATGGCCGCCTAAATGCTATGAAATTCATCCTGATCGATCGTATAACCGAGCTGTTACCAGGGCAGCGTATCTCCGCGGTCAAGGCTCTTTCCTTGGCCGAGGAATACCTGGCGGACCATTTTCCGAGTTTTCCGGTGTTGCCGGGGGTAATGATGATCGAGGCGTTGACCCAAGCCTCGGCGTACCTGGTCCGGGCCACGGAGGATTTCGCACACAGCATGGTGGTCCTGTCCGAGGTAAGCAACGTCGTTTACAAGAGCTTCGTCTCACCGGGGCAGATTTTCGAGCTTACAGTGGAAGCCAAGGAAATCGGCGCGCAAAGCAGCCGTTTTATCGGGACGGGTCGCTGTGGGGATACGGAGATGGTCAAGGCCCGCTGGTCGTTGCGGCATTTCAATCTGGCCGACGAGGATCCGGAGATGGCCGAAATGGATGCGAAACTGGTGGCCACCGCCAGGGAGCGATTGAATTTGCTGTGGCGTGTTTGAGCTTGTCGGCGGCGTATCGAACAGTCCCGCCGCCCGGCGCGTCAAGAGTCCATGAGAAACTTATTCGGAGGTATTGCAACATGGCCATGAGCCGTGCAGAGGTCTTAGAGCAGGTCCGGGCTACGCTGGTCGAAGCGCTGGCGGTCGAGCCGGAGGAAGTTACCGAAGACGCCACCTTGCAGGGTGATCTCGGCGCGGAAAGCATCGATTTCCTCGACATCGTTTTCCGGCTGGAAAAGAATTTCAACATCAAGATTCCGCGTAACGAGCTATTCCCGGACGATCTGTTGAACAATCCGGAATTCGTGGTCAATGGCAAGTTCACGGACAAAGGTCTGGAGCAGATCAAGAAGTCTATGCCGCATGCGGACTTCTCGACCTTCGAGAAAGACCCTGATGTCAACAAGATGCCCGACCTGTTCACGGTCCGGACGTTGGTCAATTACATCGAGAAGAAATTGGCGGCCTGAGGCGCGGGCGGCGACAGCGCAAGACGACAACGGCCGGCGTACGTCGGCCGTCGCCTTAATCAGAACGCCAATGATCGACAGGGGAGCGGTTTTTAATCATGCGCTGGTTCTGGATCGACAAGTTTATAGAATTTGAATCGGGTAAACGAGCCGTGGCGGTTAAAAACCTCACCATGGCCGAGGAGCACTTGCACGATCATGTCCCCGGCTATCCGTGTATGCCGGCCAGCCTGATGATCGAAGGCATGGCCCAGACCGCGGGAATCCTGGTCGGCGAGGCTCGGAACTTCGAGGAGAAGGTAATCCTGGCCAAGATCAAGCGGGCCAGCTTCACCGGATTGGCCCGGCCCGGCCAACAGTTGCGCTACGAAACCGTGGTGGACTCCATCGCCACCGAGGCGGCCTTGATCAGCGGCAAGATTTATTGCGACGACCGCGAAATCGGACAGGTGGAGCTGATGTTCTCGCACATCGACCAGAACATGAGCGGATTGAAGTTCCCCAAGGAAAACTTCGTGTTCAACGATGATTTCATGAGTCTGCTGAGCACGTACGCGATCAAGCGGGGGGCGGGAACGAAATAAGTGAGGACCGGAGCATGAATTCGCGACGCGTGGTCATTACCGGACTGGGTCTGGTTACGCCCCTGGGTATCGGAGCGGAGGCGACTTGGAACGGTCTGTTGGAAGGGAAAAACGGGATTTCGAACATCGAGCCGTTCGACCCCTCGGGGTTCAAGGCACGGATCGCCGGTCAGATCACGCAGATGAAAACCGCGGATTTCGTGCCTAAAACCTATCGAAAAAGCGTCAAGATCATGGCCCGGGACATTGAAATCGCCGTGGTCGCCAGCTATCTGGCGGTCAAGGACGCGGGTCTGGTGACCAAGTGCATACTCGATCGCAAGGAAGCCGACGGGCCGGTCAGCGTCGATCCGAGTCGCTTCGGGGCCAATATCGGAGCCGGTCTGATCTGTGCCGATCTTACCGAACTGGCGGGTGCTTTAGCCTCGGCCGTCAACGAACAGGGCACGTTCGATATCCGCCGTTGGGGCCGCGAGGGGATGAGTAATTTAACCCCGCTGTGGCTATTGAAATTCCTTCCGAACATGCTGTCCTGTCACGTGACCATCGTGCATGACGCCCAAGCTCCCTCCAATACGATTACCTGCGCCGAGGCCTCCAGCCATTTGGCGATCGGCGAGGCTTTTCGCACGATCACCCGCGGGGATGCGGACGTCTGCATCTGCGGGGGGGCGGAAAGCAAGCTCAACCCGATGGGCCTGCTGCGCCAGGAGTTGCTTGGCCGGCTCAGTCGCTCCAACGATCCTGGTACGGCTTGTCGGCCTTTCGACATCGCCCACGACGGAACGGTCATCAGCGAAGGAGGCGGCCTGCTGATTCTTGAGGAACTCGAACACGCCAAGGCCCGCGGAGCGAACATTTACGCCGAGCTGGTTGGCTTTGGCGCTTCCAGCAATACGCACAACTGGCATACCCCCGATCCGCAAGGCCGCGGTATCGCATTGGCGATTCGCAAAGCCCTGAAAGACGCCGAAGTGGACGCCGATTCCATCGATATGCTGGCCACCTTCGGCACGGGCATCGTCGAACACGATCAGTCCGAGGCTCGTGGGGTACGGACGGTTTTGGGAGCGCGGGCCGGCGAGATTCCCGCCATGGCGATCAAAGGCGCCATCGGGAACAACGGGGCCGGCAGCGGCGCGATCGATCTGGCGGTGGCCGCCTTGTGTTTGAAAAACAATACGATTCCCCCGGCCGCGAATGTGCTGAACATCGATCCGCAATGTGCCTTCAAGGTCGTAACCGGCAAGCCGATGACCGCCCCCATAAACGCCGTTCTCAGCGTGGCCTATGCCCTCGGCGGCGGACAGAACGCAGCCTTGGTTATGAAAAAGCTGGAGAGTTAACGTGAAACGACGACGCGTAGTGATAACGGGTATGGGCTGGATCACGCCGCTCGGCGATAATATCGAATCGGTCTGGCAGGGTCTGCTGAGCGGTGCCAGCGGCATCGGGGCGACCACGCGGTTCGACGCGAGTACTTTTCCCACTACTTTCTCGGCCGAAGTAAAGAACTTCGATCTGGCCCGATACCTTGGTTCGGATACGGAGATCCACCAAACCGCCAGTCTAAATACGCGTTTTGCCTTGGCGGCGGCCAGGATGGCCTGGGACAATGCCAACCTGTCCGGCTACCCGGACCTCGATCCGACGCGGGTGGGGGTTTATCTAGGGGGAGGCGAGGGGCCGATCGATTTCGACAATTTTACCGCGGCGGCCGTAAACGGTTGGGACCGACAGGCCAACAATGGAGCCGGCGATCTGGATGCGCGTCGCTGGGTGGAAGTGGCCGCCGCACGGCTGACCGCCGTCACCGAATTTGAGCAGGATCCCAATATGGCCGCCGGTCATATCGCCTGCCTGTTTAACGCTCAGGGACCGAGCTTGAATACTTTGACCGCCTGTGCGGCCAGTACGCAGGCTATCGGAGAGGCCACCCATGTGATCCGCCGCGGCGATGCGGACGTGATTATTTCGGGCGGCACACACAGCATGTTGCACCCCTTCGGCGTAACCGGTTTCAACCGCCTGACGGCTTTATCCACGCGTAATGATGCGCCGACGACCGCCAGCCGACCTTTTGACCGGACCCGCGACGGGTTCGTTCTGGGCGAGGGGGCGGCCATCGTGATCCTCGAGGATTACGAGCATGCTCGCCAACGAGGCGCCACCTGTCACGCGGAGATCAGCGGATTCGGCTCGACCGCCGATGCGTTCCGGGTAACCGACATGCACGACGAAGGACGGGGTGGGCTAGCGGCCATCGCTCTGGCCCTCAAGGATGCGGGACTCAAGCCCGAGGACATTGACTATATCTCGGCCCACGGCACGAGTACCGAGGAAAATGATAAGATCGAGTCGCGGGCCATTCTGCGGGCCTTGGGAGACTCCGCCCCCCAGGTTCCGGTCAGCTCGATCAAAAGCATGATGGGCCACCTGATCGCGGCGGCCGGGGCGACCGAAGTTATCGCCTCGGTGCTGACCATTCGCGATGGGATCATCCCGCCGACCACGAATTACGAACAGCCGGATCCTAATTGCCCACTCGACTACGTCCCCAACAAACCTCGCAAAGCCAACGTGCGTACCGTCCTGAGCAATAGTTTCGGGTTTGGCGGGCAGAATGACACGCTGATTATACGCAAAATCGAGGATTAACCCGGGATCCCTGGCCGCCGTTACCGGGCCGGTCGGTTAGGATGGCAGTTTCAAATGGCCCGCGTGGTAAATGCTCGAACAGCTCTAAAGGTCACGACCATGTCCGAAAAATCGAAAGTCATTCACGAGATTACCTCTACCGGGATAGTCGCGATCATCCGGGCGACCAACAGTGAGCAGCTTATTGACGTGGTTAATGCCTTGCGGGCGGGCGGAGTGACCTGTATCGAACTGACCATGACCACCCCGAACGCCCTGGAGGTCGCACGACAGGCGCGGCAGATGTGTGGCAGTTCCGCCTTCATCGGAGTGGGTACGGTCCTGGACGCCGAAACCGCGCGGGCCGCGATCCTCGCGGGTGCACAGTATATCATCACCCCTATCGTGGATATGCCGACCATCGAATTGTGTAACCGCTATAGCATCCCGGTCGCGCCGGGAGCTTTAACGCCGACGGAAATAGTTCGGGCTCACCAGGCGGGCGCCGATTTTATCAAAGTATTTCCCACCAGTACGCTCGGGCCGACATATCTCAAGGATCTCCGTGGTCCGCTACCACATATCAAGCTGATCCCGACCGGAGGGGTCACCCTGGACACCGCCGCCGACTTTATCCAAGCTGGCGCTACCGCCCTGGGCATCGGATCATCCCTGATCAGTAAACAAGCCCTGGCCAACCGTGACTTTGAAACAATTAGAAAAAACGCGGCCGAGTTTCTCAAGCGCGTGCGCGAGGCCCGCGCGGCCGGGTAGAATACAACTGGCTTGACCACCACGGCTCACCTTCAATATCCACCAACGTAGTAAGGTATTGACCAACAACTTATCCGCATTCCATTGATATGCTATGCTTCGGCGAGCCAACGCCGAAGGGTCATTCGATCCTGGCCCAAGGCCTCGAGATTCGGCTCGGCACCCTCTTGTTGACGGTACTCTACATGCAGCGAGAAAGGACCACCGAACGCCGCTCGTTGGCAGCGGTTGAGGAAACCTCGGTCCACACGGCCCTCGCCCAGCGGAACGTGGACGGTCCGATCGTTTTCCCAGCGGAAATCCTTCACATAAACAGCGCCCAGATGGGGTTCAGCGACATTCTGCAAGACGGGCCAAGATAAACCGGCCTCGACGACCGCATGGCGAATATCAAACGCGAAGCCAATCTCGGCCACCGGAACATCTTCGATCAACGACTGGAAATCCCAGACCGTGGCCCCGACATATCGGGCTCCAGCATGGTTCTGGTACAACCCTTGGATTCCGATCTCCCTGTTCATCGCGGCTACTTCACGTACTATCGAGCGCAGGGCATGCAATTGCGGCTTGATCGGACGGCCCAAGTCGTAGGTGTAGTAACCCATCCGATAACGTTTAACGCCAAGCCCGGCTGCAAGACGCAAAATCTTTTCATCGGCAGGTTGATCGGCCCGACTAATGGAAGTCGTCATGATTGTTATTTCCAAGCCGTTTTTCCCCAGGACGTCGATCAGTTTGGGCAAGTCGTCCTGGACTCGTTCCGGCAGGATGTGCCCCTTTTCCCTCACGGCCGCTTCAATACCGTCGAAGCCCAGATGGGCGATCGACTCAGCCAGTTGATCGTAAGATAACGAATGCAGGTATTTGGTGAATGCACAGATCGGATTCCTGGGTGTTTCCGACTGCTCTGCGGCCGCCGGCTTGGACCTATTCACGAGCGAGGCCGATGCTACACTGCCGGCCAGAAACACGCGACGGGATATGTCCGGTGTTTTCATCTTGGTTAACTCCTCATGCGATAAAAAGGGAGGTCCACGCGTAACGCTATGCCACTCAGTAACATACCATCATACTTCGGTTGTGTTCAATGATCGTGACATATGCGCAACTGAATACTGTTGAAACATGTCGGCCCGGAATCAAGGCATTTCGACCAAGCCACTCTGGTTGGCATTCTACCCGGCTGGCAGAGTAGAGTGAAAGACCAGGGCTGTCGTGCGATGTCGAGCCTCGCCATAGAATACGGATTTACGGCCGGCACGATAAACCAAGATTTGGTTCTGACCCGATGAACCGATTGCTACATGCAACTCAGCGAACCTTGTCTCGGAGTCTGGCGAAGCGGGCGTAGAGATCTGGAGCCTGTTTCTGAAATTCGTCGATCGACGGGTAGGTCAATTTCAATTCCGTGCCCGGCTCGCGTATCGTCACTGTCACCTGGCTATGGGCATCCACCTCGAAACCAACCTCCGCGGAGCTTTCCTCTTCGGTCGCCGTGCTGGTGGGCGCCGACGACGGTGCGTAATCACGAGACCGCCGCATCGGCCCCCGAGATAAGAACTCCTCCCACTCGCGCCATTTATCCGGTACGTTCCGAAACGGTTCGTGACGATCGTACCAGCGACGAATACCCGGGATGTATTCGCGCAATTCCTCAACGTAGTGTTTCACCTCGTCCCGCAAATCGGAGGGGTACAACAATTTCCAGGCGGTAATATCGTTTGCGCGCAAGTCTCGATGATCCCGATAGGTTTTGACTTCGGCCTTTTCCAGTTCTTCGCCCTGTTGGTAGCGTTTGACCGTGATGGTTCCGTCGGGCAAACGACGAACGTGTACCACCAGGCCCGCATCGTCCATGTGGTACGCCTCGTTAATCTCCGATGATTCCTGATCCGTGCGGTCTCCCTTCAGCCGACGAGACATCTCTTCGCGTAATCGGTGCGCCCAGCCGTCCCCGTGTTCGTCCGCCGAAGGCCAAGTGCCGAGGTCTTCCAGTTCCCACCGTCCGTCCGGACCACGATGCAGTATCCGGCCTCGCAATGCGCCGCGCTGGGTCAGGAGGTCTTCGGGGTATTTCAAATTCAGTTCCCGCCAGGGGCCCGGCCGTTCCTCGAGCATAACGGTAACGCTGATCGGCTGCCCACTGCGGATGAGCTTCAGCAGCAACGCATCGCCCGGCTTTTTATCCCCCACATGCCTAGTGAAAATGCCTACCTCGCCACTGACTTGCTCACCATCAGCTTGCACAATGACATCATAGCGCTCCAGGCCCGCGCGATCGGCTGGGCTGTCGCGGAACAAATTGACGATCAACAAACCCCTGCTCGGCGACGCGGTAGGGAACGCGGTGTTATCCGCCGTGGTATCGACCTCAAGCCGCAGATGAACGGCCAGCAAATCCGGCACCGGTCCGAGTTCCACCCCCAGCCACGCAACCGCGTCGTCCTGTGTGAGCAGCGACCGGTTCTGTCCAGTTTTCGCATCCTCGGCCTTGACCGACGCAATTACCGCCAGCCAACCTAATCCGCATAATACGATCCATCTGTATGGATTCATGGTTTTTATTCCTCTTGTATCCAGACATAACCGCCCGCGACCGCCTCTCTCCGGCCTTTCGATAACGGATACGTCTATTCGCACCACGAAGACAATCACCAACCACCGGCAGAGCCAGTGGATTACCGATGATTTAATAGCGCATGCGCACCGGCACGATATTCGATCGCGGCCGCTCCATTTCCAGCAGGTAGATATTCCGTGCTTGCTCGTCCATCACCGCCAGGAAATCGCGCGGCATATATTCGTGGACATATCGCGGCTCAAGCACGTTTCGCGGGGTTGCCGGCTGCGGCTCCGACTCCGCGTCGGCCGGGCCGGGCGTCGCGGTTAGGATAGGAGTATTATGGTCCTGCAAGGGGACAACATTCCAGGACCACGAAAGGCCGCGAACCATGACCGCGAGGGCTACTGCCGCGGCCGCCATGAATACCGGCCGAACGATGGTCCACGTTCGCCATCTGGACCGTAGCGGGGCCTTCAGATTGGGCATTACCGGGGAAGCGATAGGCTTAAATATGTCGCGCAGCGTTTCGGCGGCCAGCGCGTCATTAGCTTGGTATTCATTGACAAGACGATGTACTGCCGGGGAACGAATCATCGCCTTGTTCAGTTCCAGTAATTCGGCCTCGCTGATTCGTCCGTCGAGTTGTCGGGTAATCAGGTATTCCAGGCGTTCGTCCATCATGATTCACACCTTGCCCGCCAATCGTTCGCGTAACAGGCGGCGGGCTCGGACCAAGCGTGTTTCCACCGTATCCACCGGCAAATCCAGCGCCTGTCCTATTTGTTTGTAACTCCACTCCTCCAGATGCTTGAGTACGAACGGTTCGCGATACAAAGCGGGCAACGCGGCGATGGCGTCGATCACGGCCTGTTGTCGCTCGTCGGCCAGAATACTTTGCTCGGCCGCGGGCGCGTGTTGTCGCCCCTGCCCACGGTAATCGAAGAACCGCCCCAGCAACCGGCGGCGTCGCTGTCGGCCTCGGATAGCATCGGTGGCCGTATTGCGCGCCACCCGGTATAGCCAACTACGCCACCGGGTAACATCCTCCAGGCCGCCGGCTTGGTTCCAGACCCGAATCCAGACCTTCTGGGCAATATCATCCACCTCGTCGGTGCGGCCGATAACAGCAAAAATAACCCCCCGTACCCACCGGCCGTGCCGCTGAATTAATTCCGCCATGGCGTGGGAGTCCCGCTGCTGAATGGCCTCCATCAGCGGGTGATCCGCATCAAATTCGACCTCAACCGCGTGCATCATACCTTTCTCAAATAGGGACGCCTGCCGGACCATATACCTGTCAGCCCCCCTACCATACAAGGCGGGCATCGCTATTCTACATATCGAGTATAGTTTCTACGCCGTTGAGTGTCCCGGGATCGGTTTCCCAGGGCGGGCTTGGCCCACGTAGCGCCCCCTGCATCATGTCCCTAACGCCACCCTTACTTCCGACCAGTCGTATCACAGATCCTTTATTGGGGACAGTCCCTGTTTATTGTCTCATGGCGCTCACCCGGGTATGCTACGTTCATGCCAAGAGTATCGAGAATCGTGTTACCGGGCCGGCCGCATCATGTGACTCAGCTCGGCAATAATTGTCAGGACGTATTCTTCGTCGATGATGACCGGCGGGTATATCTGGGCCTGCTGAAGCAGCAGGCCGAGCGGTTTGGTCTGGAGGTCTTGGGCTACTGCCTGATGATCAACCACGTGCATCTTGTGGCGGTACCGGCCGAGGAGGATTCGCTGGCCAAGGCGGTTGGTCGTACCCATTTCCTGTATACGCAATACGTGAACCGCTTGCACGGCCGGAGCGGTCATTTATGGCAGAATCGTTTTAATTCATGCGCGCTGGCTGAGCCGCATCTGTGGAACGCCCTGGTATACGTGGAGCGTAATCCGGTGCGGGCCAGGCTGACGCGCGTGCCTTGGACTTATGCATGGTCGAGCGCGGCGGCGCACATCGGCAACCCCGATACCAGCGGCTTGTTGGATCTGGAGGATTGGTCCAAAGAGTGGTCTCCTGCCAAGTGGCGACGGGCTTTGCGGGCCCCGGAAGATAGCGAGGAAGCGCTTCGGTTGCGACTGCATACGAACCGAGGTCGGCCGTTGGCGTCGGACCAGTTGTTGGCTCGTATGGAACACAAACTCGGCCGTCGCCTCCGCCCGCTCCCGGTCGGCCGCCCGCGCAAGAAAGCGGCGACTCAAGGTAGACGGACTCGTAGATGATCGGGCCAAGTTGGCTCTGATATCCTATGTACTCAAACGGCCCAACGGTAATCTGAGATGACCCATTGGAGATCGCCAAGCATGCGCCGGTCTGCTCATGCAGGCTGAGCTTCTACTGATAAGTCGAGAGCTCAAGGCGATCCATCATTACCTACCCATACTCCAGCGTTGCGCCAACTTCATCGAGACCCGCCGCGACCCCCCAAATAATCTATTCCTCGTCGGCCGGCGGCCAACCTGCTGGCCCCCAGCTACGCCGGGTGGAAACGGCCGGACGGCACGTTCGACAAGGCTTACCTGACCGGTTTATCCGTCACCTATGTGGCCGTCCTTGACGGCTACGCCGATTCGGACGACGCCCGGAAGCAACACATATACCGTTTGGGGCAGGATACACGGAAGATAATGGAGTAGAACAACAATCGGGTTAATACTCAGCGACCGTGGCGCCAGAGAGCCCGAGTACATGTACCCAAAGCGGCCTTCGGCCGCAACCAAATAGTTTTTGAACAGTGCCTCTAGCAAAAGTGGCGTTCTGGCCTGACCATGGTTGTTATCTACGCAGCCGTGGAAAGGAGAACGCCGTGGATCATTTT
>JAAYCU010000102.1 GCA_012729595.1 Phycisphaerales bacterium | reverse complement strand
GATCTCATCAAGAAAACTCTGAATGATGCGCTTGACTAGCACCCGCTTGTGGTTGGATTTTTCGGCGATCCGGTCAATCAGTTCTTTCTTTGTAATAGTTTGCATGATCGGCCTCTGGAGAAAAGGCATCCAAAATTTATTACCACCGACTTTTTCGACCGCCCGAACGGTGAAACGAATGAGCATCGCTCCGGATTTGTCGCCGGCGAATACACCACGTTGAAGGCCAACCTTCACCTGAAGACCACACCCGGTTGCCTTCCGAGTCCCGGCAGCGAACGCAACTTATTCTAATATAATGATTTTCGGCAATCAAGGGTTTTATTCATTTATCTTCATTTCGAGATTTCCAGAACAGCAACGGCCTCAAGCGAGACCCAGAAATAACACTAAGTCATTAATAACAAAGCAGTTACATCATTCCTGAAAGCCGTCATGATCATGGCGAAAAAAAATCATTTGATCATTTCCATTCCCCTGATGTTAACATCTTTTGAGGCCGTAACTTGTGATCCTGCAGATTGCAACTATTGGGCGAGAACAAAATCCCACCCTAGACTGACGTTCTCATCTTTGTAAGACTGACAATATCGCGGCCTGAATCTCAAAGCCCCTCGCGAATCCACTGGGCAAGATCTTTCGCGAAGTAAGTGAGGATCAGATCGGCACCGGCACGACGGATGGCTAGGGTGCTTTCCAGGACGCCGGCCTTTTCATCGAGCCAGCCGCGAGCGGCGGCGGCCTTGATCGCCGAATATTCCCCGCTGACATGATAGGCGGCGACCGGCAGACTGAACCTCTGTCGGACCCGCCAGATAATATCCAGATAGTGAAGGGCCGGTTTGACCATTACGATATCCGCCCCCTCCTCGACATCGACGGCCACCTCGCGCAGGGCCTCGTCGGAGTTGGCGATATCCATCTGGTAACTTTGCCGATCTCCGAACTTCGGCGGCGACTCGGCCGCCTCGCGGAACGGGCCGTAATAGCTGCTGGCATACTTGGCCGCGTAAGACATGATCGGAACGTGGTGGAACCCGGCCTGGTCCAGCCCGTAGCGGATGGCCGCCACCCGGCCGTCCATCATGTCCGAAGGGGCCACCATGTCCGCCCCCGCCTGCACATGCGAAAGCGCCTGGTCCACCAGCAACTGCACGGTGGCGTCGTTATCCACCACCCAGTTCCCTCCCCGCTCGGTAATCAACCCGCAATGGCCGTGGTCCGTATATTCGCAAAGGCAGACATCGGTAATCACCATCAGTTCCGGACAGG
This sequence comes from Phycisphaerales bacterium, assembly GCA_012729595.1. Classification (GTDB taxonomy): domain Bacteria; phylum Planctomycetota; class Phycisphaerae; order UBA1845; family PWPN01; genus JAAYCU01. The sequence goes on along the minus strand of JAAYCU010000102.1, from coordinate 1,506 downwards.
CAACCTTGATCCGGCTCACCGCCTTCTGGATCACCCCGTCGGGGCGCGCGGACTGCGAACCGACGGCGTCCTTCTCTTCCGGAATACCGAACAGCAGGACGGCCGGGATACCCAGATCCGCCACCTCCTTGCATTCGTGGGCCAGCGTATCGATGGAATACTGGAACTGGCCGGGCATGGACTTGATGGGATTATGAATGTGGTTGCCCGGCCTTACAAACATCGGAAATATCAACTGGTCAACCGAAAGACGCGTCTGCCGAACCATGCGCCGCAGGGTCGGATTTGATCGCAATCGGCGTAGACGATGTTGAGGAAAAGCCATGATGGGCACTCACTCGAAAGGACTACCTAAGGACGGTGCACATAATCCGTCGCGCCTTATTTCAGCCATGACAAAACCAACGACAGAATCAACGCGAGAATGGCGCTAAAAAATATTAGCACATTACCGATCCATTCCTGGAACGGTGAAAACCATCCCACGGGGCGTTCGATCTTCCAGATCGAGATAAAGCGGTGTTGTTTATCTGCCCAACCCATGCCACATCACCAGAATTACCGCCACCAACACGGCAACCATGATCGGCCAGAACCACCCGTGGGCTCTCTGTCCCGCCGGCGAGTCGACGAAAATAAACTCCCGGCAATAGGGACACTGCAAAACACCCTCATAGACCTCTTGACCGCAATAAGGGCATTCGATCGTATCCTCGGCGCCCTCCTCCGGTTCCAGGTCGATATCCTGCGGATCGTCGCGATCGTCCATGAGCCAACCCGAATTCACGTTGAGACCTTATGAGTCGGCGTCCGCCTTGCGGACACTCGCTGCGACCTGTTGAGTATTCACGCGAAAGACCAACTGTTCCAGGCACAGGGCCAGATCAACGGTCGCCAAGGCCACCGCTTCCGGCACACTCAGGGACGCGGGAGCAAAATTCAAAATGCCCTTGATACCCGCGATGACAAGAGCGTCAGCAATACCTTGAGCAGCTTCGGCCGGCACTGCTATGATTCCGATCTGTACATTCAGGTCGCGAATAACCTGTCCCATGCGCTCGGCCGCCAGAATCTCCATCCGTGATTCTCGATCGAGAGGCTTACCGATCTTGGACAAATCGTTATCAAATACTGCCACAACCTGAAAACCCTTCTGAGCGAACCCGCGATAACTCAACAAGGCCCGGCCCAGATTACCCGCTCCAACCAATAAGGCATTCCAACCCCGATCCGTGCCCAGAATACCGCGAATGCGGGCAATCAGCTCATGGACCCGATACCCGATACCCGGATGGCCGAACTGCCCGAAGTAGGCAAGATCCTTGCGCACCTGCGCATCGGTCAGACCGAGCGCCTGACCAAGTTGACGGCTGGAAATCGTTTGCCGCTCCTGTCGGAACAGTGTCTCCAATTCACGCAGATATAAACTCAGCCGCCCTACCGCCGGGGTAGGCACGTAGTCGGGTTTGGCCATCGACCGATGCCCGGACTGAAATTCAGGAAGTG
>JAAYCU010000101.1 GCA_012729595.1 Phycisphaerales bacterium | reverse complement strand
TTCAAGCCCATCATTGCCGATACCCTCGATGAACATCGGATGCACTCCGAATGGGGCTGCATCGGACAACACGCCGTCGATCAAATCACCAACTGCCGCCGCCGCGGAGGGCGAATCTTCGCCGTCGGCACGACTGCCGTCCGCCTGCTCGAAACCGCCTCGGCCGCCGGTGAACTGATGCCCTTCTCCGGACACACCGATCTATTCATCAAACCGCAGTACAAGTTCCGGGCGGTCGATGCCATCCTGACAAACTTCCATCTGCCGCGCACCACCTTGCTCGTCTTGGTCCGCGCATTCGGCGGCGATGAATTGATGCGGCGGGCTTATGACGAAGCAATCCGCGAAAAATATCGGTTCTACAGCTACGGCGACGCAATGCTCATCGTTTAACCGCCCCCGCCTTTTTGGCGGTGCCGAGACAACTTCCACCGACGGTTTTCGCGATAGGCATTACGGTCGTCGGATTTTGCGGGGAACGCAGCGGGGATTCTCCCCCGCCGCGCATCGTTCGCCTGCCGCGCAAGGACGCCGCTCCATTGCCGGTCGACCAGCTTCGTCCGATGGAGTTGGGCGATTTCGAGCAGCTTGCTCGGCGATGCAACCCCACGTTGGCTCAGGCCGAAGCCCGGTAGGGCGTCAATCGGGCCGAGGCCCGATTCGGACGCGAACTCGTCGAGCGGATTCCGAACCTCGATTTACAGGCGGGCGTATTTTACGACAACGCTTCGCGGGACACGATCGCCGAGGCGGGCGAATAGAGGCGGCCTTCTAATTTGTTACTGTTGCGGAAAACCCTGGTAATGGGATGCGTGCTGGCACGCACCCTACTGATTTGGAGCTTTCAGCAACAGATACTAAATAATAAACCCAGGCGTTCACCGGGTGCATTTCGCACTTTGTAAGCCCGAAGGGCTTTCGTATGACAGCCCAGGGTTGCCGCCGCAGGCGGCTACCCTGGGGGAGTGGTTTTGTATTCCGTGCAAACCCCAACGGGGTTTCGTGGGCGGACGTTTTCGCCCTACACAACCCTTGCAGGGTTGAATCGAAACGCCGTTGCCTCGATCCCAGGGTAGACGCTGCGCGTCAACCCTGGGCTGACATATTGGAAGCCCTTTGGGCTTCACGCCCCAGATGCAAAGTGCGAAATGCACCCACTATCAGTATTGTCCGCAGAGGGGTATTGCGTAGTCTGTCTCGCGGGCGTATACTGGTCCGATGAAATTGGCGACCTGCTCCGCCCTTAGGAATCGCGTCAAAACAACCTGCATATTATCCCGACAATCCGTGAACGCTAATTTCACCTAATCGCCGCTAATCGTGGATATTAGAGGTGACTAGCGGAAATTAGTGTTCCAAAATGCTAATTGGAGTCGTTGCGACGATCGGTGGTGCGTTGTTCTCCGTTCGGCGAGACGCCGTGGCAAGAGCGGACGGCGAAGCGACTGGAATTGCAATCCACATTACGTCCCCGCGGTCGGCCAAACGTTTGGGGCTTGAATTCACCCTTCGCGGCCCCGGGCGACCGCGAACAAAACCATAATATCAAAGATGTCCCCTTTTCATGGCTCGAACAAAACCATAATATCAGTGATGTCCCCTTTTCATGGCTTACCCTGGTCCCGATCCTTCCAATCCATTGGGGCCGTTTTGAAATCTAGGCTGCGAGCATTGAAGGAGTCGATTATGTTCAAGGACGTTTTTATAGGTTTCGTTTCAGTGTTTCTCGGATTGTGTTGTGGAGGATGTGGTGGCATGGATCAGCAGTCCGCCGACTATGAATATCCGTCAGTTCCGCCGATTTGGATCGTTGAAGACGATCCAAATCAAACAATCTTTACCCGAAAAGACTTGGAGCGTGACCGCAAACCAGGCGACATGTTGGTAATCCCGTTATATCGGTATTTTCAGCACGATGGTTCGACTGACTTCTTGGCAATTGCCCATCCGTTCGTCTATCAGCAGGGCAAGGAGATCGAAAAAACACTTGCTTCGTTTGGGCAACGAGATAAGTTGCGAAGGCTCATTTTTTGGGTGCCCGGTTATTTTCCCGATGGGATGGGACGGGTATTTCCGTGGGTGCCTGTTATCAATGGAAAAGAAATGGTGGTGTTGGAACTCCAGCCGTGTCTTGGAACGGAGGAAACCGAGATCAACTCTGCAATGAAAGACTTACTGTTGGATGGAAATTTCACGATAGGCAAAATGGTTTACCTCAAGCCGCCTCCTCCACCTTACACTCAAGCGAAAATGAGCAACGAAGCGTATAATATATCATCTTTGGTGCGGACAACTGAATACGGTGGAAGATTCTACGACCACGAATGCCCAAGGAACCAACACCTTTTATGGGCGTTTAAGTCAGGAACACAAATTGTTAATCAGCTAACTCCCGAAGAAAAAAAGACTGTTGCCGAATTTGCAAAAAACATAGCTCAAGGAGTCGAAACGGGGAGTCGAAACGGGGAGTCGAAACGGGGAGTCGAAACGGGGAGT
>JAAYCU010000100.1 GCA_012729595.1 Phycisphaerales bacterium | reverse complement strand
TTCTTTGGGTCTGCCCTTTGGCCAGGTGCCGGTTTTGGCGGGGCTGGCCGATGAGGTGATTCGTGTCCGAGCGGTTTGTGCTTGTTGTGGGGAGGTAGCGGATCGTACGCAACGTACCGCCCCGATAGAGGAGTGGGATATGGTCGGCGGCGCGGAGAGCTATGAGCCTCGCTGCGAAAAATGCTTTCAGGCTCCGCCTCTGGAACTGAGGCGCTGAGCAATCTTACTCCGGCAAGCTGGACCGACTGACGCGTTCCTGGATGTCGGACCCCGCGATTGCGGAGGACGATCCCAGGATTGTTCGTTTTCCCGTCCGATATATGCCGTACTTTTTAGTGGCTTGGAGCACTCTGGACAGTCTAGCCAAGCCGTTTATCGGCTTGCTCACATAGCAAACCCAGAAAACGGATCCAGTGCTCGCACGGTTCATCGAATTCGTAGCGCAGGATGTCTCCGACCACGACGTAGTCGCCCGACTCCATGGCCGCCTTAAGGTCGTTGAGCTGGTTTTTGATGAGCGCAAGGATGTCCGTCAGATTCAGGTCATTAACCGTGAGCACTTCGAGATCGACCTGCATGGCCTGTGCGCACATTAGCATCGATTCCTGGACTTGTCGCCATACGTCCAGAAAATTCTGTAAATGGCTCATGGCCTCTGGTTGGCGTCCTTCGGTTATCAGGTCAGCCGCTTTCCGTCGGTTCTCGGCTGATTGCTCGAAGATTTCGATGGCTTGGCTGAGGGTGGATTTGACCATCGCGGCAACCGGCTGAGTCAGCAACTCAATTGAGTCATATTGCTCTGCCGGGCTGGCCAGGACGGATTCCAATTGGTCGTTACCAACCTGTGCGCCGTTGCACCGGATGGCGACCACCATGCGATTGGCTGAGTCCGTACTGTTTTGACAGACCTGGTTGGCCAGTTCGGCCACCGTTTGCCCCGGTATGCCAGGTGAAACATAAGGCTGATCATCTACGAAAATCTGCACAATCACTCCTTGTCTGCGAATCCGCCAAACTGAAAATGCAAAGAGTTAATGATATATTACACGCGAGAGACTCCGTCGGCCCGCTGGCCATTCGTGTGGCGTGCGGGAGTATGTCATACCCTTACTTGAGGCATCGGACCAGGAGCAGTCGAATCTCGAATCTATTTCGGATTTTTCGAGGGTTCGGCAGATTTCGTTACAGCACAAGCCCGGTTTGACGTAGCCTCGTACGGTCTCGGCATGCAAATAAGGCCTTCACCGTGCCGGGAGCGGGGAGTATACTATATTTAGCTGTTCGTGGCCGTTCCATCTGGTTAATTGCCTCTCCGGTGCGGGCGCATTCAGTGCATCTCTGGCAGTAAGGAGCACTATTATGAAATGGACATCATCGAGATTCATCGGGCTGGCATTATGCCCCGCGGTTGTTCTTTTTGGTATGTTCGTATGGTTGTCGGGGTGCTCCGTTTCCATAGATTCTTCGTCCGGGGGTGTGGCCTTTTCGTTTCTGATCGCAGGCCGTTCGTTCACGTTTACGCTCGGACCGGCCGGGTATTTCCCGCTGCAACCAGGTGCGATCGTGCGGAACGTCGCGGATCTGCAACCATTTGACCGACCACCTTCAGATACACCCGCGACCGGGGCTGTTCGGCTACGCGGATCGAGTATCACTATTCTGCCGCCGAACGCGGCAGCCAAGTCCTTGGTAGCGGCCCAGTCGTCCGTCAGCGGGACTGCTCGATTGCGAGTGGCGATAGATGCTCCCGGGGCGCTCTCGCCGTGTGAAAGCGGATTAGATCTCGGCGAATTCGAGATCGTGGTGGCCAACGGCGTGATCACTTCGGTTGGGCCGGGTCTACCCCTGCGGCTGGCTGCGGTGGATTATTTTAACCGGAACGACCTGGCCATGTGCCTTGAGATGACCTCCGATTTCGCGGCCGGGCTTCAGATCGCGGGCCTGGATGTCACATTTGGCCCGTCGCAGAGTGGCGCAGGCGAGGGGTTTAGGGCCATGTTCGAGCGTCGTAACTTGGAAAGCTCGCCCATCCACCTGTTGGCCCCGGGCGAGGAGTTCAGCGAGGCGAACCGGATATGGATCGGTACTCCGCCCCCTTTGGCAATTGATAATCTTACAATCAACGGGCTGGTCACCTTCCGTGCTGGCCGTGACGGACAGGTGTTGGACACGGTGACGTGCCCGCCGGTGCGCTACGGCGGATATTACGCGTTCGTGGAGTGGGACGGAACCAGCCTGCACTGTTACGAACCTACTTTCACGCCGCAGTCTACGGAGGCTTGCTGCATGCCTCCGCTGCCGGGCTACGAGTTGGATGACCGGACCTATGCAGATTCGCTCAGGTGTGAAGACCTGGGTTCGCGCCCCGATTTTACTACCCGTGAGGATTGCCGTTTGTGGGGCGGTGTGCCGCGGGGGGCGGGCACGACTTGTGCGTCGGTTACGTGTGACGAACCTTTTTCTGCGTGTTGCATCGGAACAAGTTGCCACGAGCTGTTATTCGCGGAGTGCCAAGCCTTGGGGGGCATTTATCAGGGTACGGGCAGCCATTGCGAGTTCCTGTCCTGTGCGCAGGACGATGTTTGGGGGGCGTGTTGCTACGATGGCGATCGATGTATTGAGATTCCTTACGCTTGGTGCGTGGACATTGGCGGAGACTATCTGGGTGATGAAACCTCGTGTGATGCCTGCCCCTCGTCGGGGCCTCTGTCCAGCGAGGAGGCGTGCTGCTTCTACGACGAAGGCGTATGTCAGGACGGAGATGCGGAGCTCTGCGTGCTACTCGGCGGCACATCGCAGGGCTTGGGCACGACCTGCCAGACGACACCCGGTGCGTGCTGTCTTCCTGACGGAAGCTGCCGTTTGGTAACCGAACAACAATGCACGGAGTTGCGTGGTTCATATCTGGGCGAGTGTACCCAGTGCAATCCGAATCCTTGCCAAAACCTGGTCGGGGCGTGTTGCTGGAGTAGCCAATGCATACTTACGTCGGCCGTCGATTGCTCCGAATTGGGCGGTACGTATATCGGCGAAGGGTCCACATGCAACCCGGACCCCTGCGCACCCCCTGGGCCGGACAAGGAATACGTGGTATGGTATACGGGGAATGTCTGCTGCTGGGGTGCCCCGCGGATATACATCAGCACGCGCGCGGAGTTTCTGCAGGTGGGCTGGACGTGCTACCTCCCCGGCGGCGGTATCGACTGCACCATTCCTATTGTTCGTGTCGAGCTTCGGGGCGGGTTTTCGAGCCAGGAGGCTGCCCAGGCGTGGCTTTATCCTCGGTTCGAGTCGAAAATATTTCACTATTGGTGCGGCGGGCATTATCAGATGGATGGGAAGAATTGGTGGGTAGCCCCCTGTAGTAATTGGGCCGACCTGCCGGATTTACCTGAGTCCGCTCGTCTAGACACGAATATGTGTCAATGAGCCGGGGATGGGCGTTGCAATTGTCAAGGCGGGCGAAGCTTGGGATATTGCTGGATTATTGAGGATGGGGGAACTGGTCCTATTAGCCACAACGACCACGAATCATTTACCCAGGCAGACGGTAACACGCAGACGCTGTTGCGCTTATCTCTTTTGATGTAGTAGCAGGGGC
>JAAYCU010000099.1 GCA_012729595.1 Phycisphaerales bacterium | reverse complement strand
GATGCCGGAGACATTGACGCTCGATACGCCGGACAGACGGCGACCGTCAAACAATGGATCCTGGCCACCTGCCGACAGAATTTCGCCCGCTTCAATGTGTGGATTCTCGACTCGGGACGTGATTCGCCACCCGAGGGGCCGTACTCCCGCGTGTATTTCGGGGGATACGATCCGCAGGGATTGGGGATGGCCCTGGCCGGAACGGATCCCTGCAACGCGGACCCGCGGGATGAGGCCATCGTCTTTACCCAGCGTTTCACGCCTGACCTGTTCACCCATCCCCCCGACGCCCAACAACTCGGCGTGGCCATCGGGAACATCACCGCCCACGAGATCGGGCACCTGTTGGGCCTGCATCATGTACGCGATAATCTGGCCCTGATGAACACCTATGATGCGCCTGATTACCTGCTGCTCGATCAGAGTTTCAAAAACACCGTCTTCGATATACACACCTTTCCAGTCATCGACGCCCGGCTGCGGCAGGACGCGGTTCTGCTTCTGGCCGAAACCGTCGGTTTGGTTCCGCCGGCGATCGACACGGAAACCGCGGTAGGGACCGAGCCGGCCGCTCTCGTCGCCGGCGATTGGGATGGCGACGGCCGCCCGGACCTGGCGATGGCCGACCCGACGGCCTCCACCTTGTGGTTGCTGAACAATGACGGGCACGGTTCGTTCACTATCGATGATCTTGGGTTACCCGGACGTAATCCCGTTTTCGTGGTGAGTGGCGATTTCAATGACGACGGACGTACGGACCTCGTCACCGTCAACTTCCGTTCGGATACCGTTTCCCTGTTGCCTGGCCGCGACGACGGTACTTTCGGGCCGCCCGTTGATTTCGCCGCCGGTTTCGGGCCGCAACTGGCGGCCGCCACGGATTTCGACGGGAGTGGGACGCTCGATCTCGCGGTGCTGAATATGTTGACCGACGAGATCGCCGTTCTGCTCAACGAGGGGAACGGCACATTGGCCGAGCCGATCGTGGCGGGCCGGGCCACGAACCTTTCGGACCTGGCGGCCGGTGACTTCGACGGCGATGGGTTTCCGGATCTGGCGTATGCCCATGTCGGAGGCTGGGACGAACTCGGCGGCGTCGCGATTCTTTGGAACCGGGGCGCGTTAAACTTCACCGCCGGCGACCGGATGGCCGAAAGCACTCTGCCCGTCGCCTTGATCGCCGTTGATCTCAACAAGGATCAGGCCCCCGATCTGGTGCTGGCCGACATCTACACCGACTCCGTGGCGGTCCTGCTTAACGATGGGCGGGGGAATTTCGCGGCCCCGGTCTTCTATCCGACCGGCGGATATCCCTGTGCCATTGCCGCGGGGGATCTTGATAATGACGGCCGTACCGACCTGGCCGTGGCCAACAGGGAAACGGGCGATGTATCCATGTTGTTCAATCGCGGAGACGGAACCTTCGAGCCGCAGTGGCCTTACCGCATCGGTTCGGAGCCGTATGCCCTTGTGCTTGTCGATCTGGACGGCGACGGAAACCTGGACGTGGTTACCGTGAACCAGACGGCCGGTACGGTCGCGACCCTGATGAACCATGGGCAAAGATCGTTCGGCCGAGGCCCCTGAAAGGTTTTTGGGGCGACGCGCCAATATACCTGCATTAATGGAAGTGTAGGAATGTGGAAGATGATTCATCCCGTTCGACTGGTGCGGATCCTGCTATTGCTGGAGGCGGTAGCGGTGGTCGGGGCCGGCTGCGGTGGATCGCCCCATCCGGCGAACCATGCCCTGATCACGGCTTGCGGACTTTTGGCGTCGGAATGCGTGCCGCTCGACGGTGCCAGCCCGGTCGCTCTTTTTGCCGGCGACCTGAACGGAAATCTTGCCCTCGACCTGGTCGTCGCCAATTTCAGCCGGGCCAACGTGACAACCTTGTTCAATAACGGGGACGCCTCCTTCACCATCGGGAACAACGCTCAAGTAGGCGATACACCGCTGTCCATCGCCGGGGGCGATTGGGACGGTGACGGCGATCTCGATCTTGTAGTCACTGCTGGTTTTCGGCTGGCCCTGCTCTTTAACCGGGGTGATGGCAGTTTCGAACCGGCGGTGGAGATGTATCTCGGCTGGCCGCCCTGGGCGGTCGCTGCGGCGGACCTCGACAACGACGGCGATCTTGATCTGGTCGCGGTCAACGGCATAGGCGACGATATATGGATTCTCTACAACGACGGGCAAGGTTTTTTTACCGTCGAAACGCTCAAATTGAACGACCCCGATGCGAAGCTTCACGGCGTGGCCATCGGCGATTTCGATAACAACGGACGAGTCGACATAGCCGTTGCCCAGGAATACGACAAAATCCTGCTTTTAACCGGTGGCGAATCGGAACAGTTTGTCGTGACGAAGGAACTGTCCGTCGGGCCGACCCGGGCCCTTTCCGCCTTGGCCGTCCCGGACGTGAACAACGACGCCTGGGCCGATCTGATCGTGACCGTTTCCGGCGACAGGAACGACCCTGCGGATCCCGGCGAGGTTGTGATCCTGTGCAACAATGCCGGCGACTTCGGGCCGGCCAGCGCCTTGCCGGCCGGGCGTTATCCGCTCTCCGTGGCCACCGGCGATTTCGATCAGGACGGCCTTGTCGATCTGGCCGTCGCCAATAATCTTTCCGATGACGTGTCGATCTTTTTCAATCAGAGTAACGCGATTTTCGCCTCCCCGCGGCACATCTCCGTAGGCGACGGGCCTTCGTTCATCATCGCCGAAGACCTCGACGGCGACGGCGTCGTGGACCTGGCCGTGGCCAATATGAACTCCGATTCGATCTCGATCCTGATCAACGACGGGACCGGTCAATTCATCCCCGAGGGTCAATAAGATCAATGCCGGAAACATTTGTTACCCGAGATCGCGTCGCCCTGCGCCGGCCTGGATTTCCGGGTATACTGGGCGGGATGCACAGCCTAGACGACAATTTGGAATCCCACCCGGCGCGGTTATCGCCGGACGAGCAGCGGCGGCTGATCGAGCTGGATCGCCGGCATGTCTGGCACCCTTTCACGCAGCACAGTTTATGGAACGCGGTCGATCCGCTGATTATCGTGGCCGGCGAAGGGGAATACGTCATCGACGCCGATGGAAACCGCAACCTCGACGGGCATTCGAGTCTGTGGTGCAACATTCACGGGCACCGGCGGCGGGAAATCGACGAGGCAATCATGCGGCAGCTTGGGCAAATCGCCCATTCCACGCAGCTCGGCCTGGCCTCCCCGCCGGCCATCGAACTGGCGGAGCGACTGGCGGCCATTTCCCCTGCTGGCTTGAACAAAGTGTTTTATTCCGACGACGGTTCGACGGCCGTCGAGGTCGCCTGCAAGATGGCCTACGCCTACTGGCACCATCGCGGCCACAAGCGTGACCGTTTCATCGCCCTCGGCGAAGCCTATCACGGCGATACGATCGGGTCGGTCAGCCTGGGCGGGATCGAATTGTTTCACCGGATGTATCGGCCGCTGCTGTTCAAGACCGAATTCGCCTGCCCGCCGTACTGTTATCGTTGCCCGTTGCGGAAGACGCCGGAAAGCTGCGGGTTGGCCTGCGCCCAGACGGTGGGCGAGTTGCTCGAACAACATCGCGACCGGGTGGCCGCCGTTATCGTCGAGCCGCTGGTGCAGTGCGCCGGCGGAATCATCACCGCGCCGCCCGGGCATCTGCGGCGCATCCGCGAACTCTGCGATCGGCATAATACCCTGCTCATCGCCGACGAGGTCGCTACCGCCTTCGGCCGGACGGGTAAAATGTTCGCCTGCGCACACGAGGACGTTTGCCCCGACCTGCTCTGTGTCAGCAAGGGGCTGACCGGGGGATATCTGCCGCTGGCCGCGACTTTGGCTACCGATGAAATCTACGACGCCTTTCTCGGGCCGATCGATGCGGGGAAAACCTTTTATCATGGGCACACGTTTACGGGCAATCCGCTCGGTTGCGCGGCTGCCCTGGCGTCGCTTGATCTGTTTGAATCGGATCGAACTCTGGAATATGTTGCCGAAAAAATCGCTACTCTTGCAGCCGGTCTGAGCCGACTAGCGGACCATTCCCATGTCGGCGATATCCGCCAGTGCGGCCTGATCGCCGGTGTGGAACTCGTCCGTGATAAAACGACGCGGGAGGCCTACCCCTACGGCCTGCAGGTCGGAGCGAAAGTATGCGCCCAAGCCCGTCGTTACGGCGTCATCATTCGTCCGCTCGCGGACACGGTCGTAATCATACCGCCGTTATGCATCTCGCCGGCCAACCTCGAACATCTTGTTAACACCGTCGTCCGATGCATTGAGGAAGTCATGCCCGATATCCACTCCGGAACCAGCGACGGTTTGGAGTGAAGCTACACCTCACGACTACCTCGGGGAGATCTGCGGGCATTCCCCCGCGATACCGAATGTATAGTTGACGGGTCGGCCCGAAACGTTTACGGCCACTCGCTTATTTTTTCGGGCCGTCGAGATGTACATGCCAACCCCTTGTGAGGGTGTCCACTGCGTACAAGGATTGGCGGGCGGTGATGAACAGTATATTACCATTCTCCCCGCCGAAGGTGCAGTTGCTCGGACTCTCGGACATGTCGATACGGCCGATCCACTTGCCATCTCCAGTCAAGATCCACACCCCGTTACGACAGGTGACGTACAAACGCCCCTGTTCATCCACGGTCATCCCGTCGGGAAACTCGACTCGGGTGATGAGCTCTGCCTTGCCGAGTCGGCCGGGCCCTTCGATCGGATAGCGATACAGCTTATCCGTCCCATTGTCGAGTACGTATAGCCATTTACTGTCGGTCGAAATGGCGATTCCATTGGGCTTGACCAGATCTGTGATTAGCTGGTGGAGTTGTCCGGCCGGGTCGAGGTAATAGACTGCCTCCTGATCCATGTCGGCCGCCTCGCGTTTGCGGTACCGGGGGTCGGTGAAATAGACGCCCTCCTTGGTATCCAGCCAGAGATCATTAGGGGAGTTTAATCTTGTGCTTTTGTAGTGTTCCGCCAAGACCTCCGGATCCTCCCGCAAGATGTCTCGTACCATACGATGAGCAGCGCCGCAACAGGCGAGCAGTCGCCCCTGGCGATCGAACATTAAACCGTTGGCCCCCCCGGTGTCCTCCCGGGCCACCGTTGCCTTATGGCCGTCCCAGCGGATTATTTTCCGCGGCGGAATATCACTGAAATACAATACCCCGTTTCGAGAATCCCATGCCGGCCCCTCGGTAAATTTGAATCCGTCAGCCAGCTTACGCGCCGCGACACCCTCCGCGATAATGCCCGCCAAGGCCGCCGTGTCGGGCAACAGACGCACATTTTCGAGACGGGTTACCACGTCCTGAAAATCGTCGTTGGTCGAATATTCCCAGGATATGAAATAGCTGTTCGGGGCCAGTTTGCCGGTCTTTTCGTCCACTGCGGGGTATATCATCGCCTTATAAGGTTGTTGCTTCAGCCGGGGCGATACCCGCGCAACCCAAAGCGGTTCCGTGAAAACGGATTCGCCCGGAAAGCTCTCGTTACCGACCCACAAGCCGAACACCTGATCGCCGGGATCAAACTCAATTATGCCGGCCTCCAACGGCGGAGTACTAAATTTCATTTCCTTGCGTTCAATTTCCGACTGCTTGTAACGGATGCTCCACAGCTCGTGCCTGATCGGCGGACTGTCGGCCGGGCGCAGCGCGGCTTCTTGTTCCGCGACATACCATCCCCCGCAAGTCCGGTTTTCCATGCCTAATGCAATGATCGGCTGATAGATTACCGGCTTGGCGGGGTCTGCCCGTTGAAACAATGCCGCCGGCGAGTCCGTCTCGGTTAACGGGTTATGCAAGTCGTTATGTACGTGCAGGTTCCAAAGCTTCGCCAGCAATTCGGGCAGTGGCGGCTCGCTGGGGTCGGCGAATATGGCCGGCTGCCGGGCGGTCGCCCCAGTCCCGGAACCAAGTACGAGGGTAACCATCCATGTGACGAGCAGACTGTTCGAGGATTTCCGCATGGCGTGATAACCTCCTTGGGTGTGCCTGATGATTAATGATAACTGTTCCAACTTATAGCGGCCGGATAATGCCATTACGGCCTCGCTACGGTCAACGGCAGGTTAACACAGCCGGTAGTCGGCGTAAATATGTGGCGGGGCCAGGAGAAATACGGCTCTGATGACAATGTTAACGAGTTATCCGCCGGGCAGGCTTTGGCCGGCGTGTTTGTCGATGATCTCCTTGGCGTAGGCTACCTGGTCCGGACGCAGATCGTCAGGAACGTTATTTGCTCCTAACGCTTCCGCGGTGCGGTACCGGGCGCAGTAATAACAAGTGGAGGAACAGTATTTGAGTGCGATCCCGGTATTCCCGGAACGCATGATGGAGGTGGACAGCCCTCCATAGGGCACCCCGCCGACTTGGGCGGGGCGGGCCTGGTTACTGAAATAAGGACAATGAACGATATACGGGCACTGTGGCATCCACTTTCCCTCAAGGTTGGCAACGAAGTATTCGCCGTTCTTAACTATACGATTGAAGTCAAGTGACGATAACAACCGCTGTCCGAGGATGGGGATGAGGGAACTTGGTATATCGGACGTTGGGGATTGCGGCGATATGTGGCGGATGACACCTTGTTCAAGGCCAGCAGGTTGACGCTCATGACCATGATGGCATCCTCTGTTATAGTTCGATCCGCTCTGGGCCGAAATTCCCAAACCGTTGGTCCCAGAGTGAACAAAGCCGGTGGGATTACGGCGGCCAGCAATCGCCAGGATCGCATATAAGCAGAGACAAGCATGATAACCAGTAAAATCAGGCCGAAGTGGAAAACGAACGTGCGGGTCATGAATGCGATTGTAGCCCCCAACACAAAGGCCACTGACTCATTTTGGAAATCATCCGGCCATATCCATGCGAACCCCAGAAGAATCCAGCAGGCCACCACGAAGATCCACGCTTCTTTGCGCAGCAGACGCTTGCGTTGCGTCCAGGAAGGGAAGAGCAGCCTGTTGAGCCATGCACAATATGGCGCAGAGGATACAGAGTGCGGTGGCATTTTCACGGCGGGCGACCTTCTAACGAATCAATATTTCCGTCGGCAGTACGGTCAGGACCGATTCGCGATTCAGTAATTCTATGCGCAGCAGGCCGCGGCGGATGGCTTGGGCTCTCAGCGGGTCGGCCTGTTTCAGTATGGACAGGATAGCCTGTCCGGCCGGCAAAGACCACCCGGGGAAACGCGGGCGGTATGTAATATCACCACCCAGGTTGTCACTGTCCTTTTCCTTGCCCTCGGTCATCCCTTCGAAGAGCATATCAAGGAAGTTTTTGGGTTCGGGCAAGGCGCGGATGTCGTATTTGCTGATGCCGGCCTCGGCCGCGGCGTACTCGATCGCCTCGCGTAAACCGCCGAGCCTGTCCACTAGTCCGTTGGCCGCCGCTTGACGGCCGGTATAGACGCGCCCGCCTGCCAAATCTTCCAGATCCTTGCTCAAACGATCCCCGCGTCCCTGCTGTACGCGGTCCTTGAAATCCTCGTAAGTCTGCTGCATGTGCCGTTGGATCGTGGCCCGTTGCTCTTCGGAAAAAGCCCGATTCGCGGAATACAAGTCCGCATTTTTTCCGTAATTGGTTTCATGAAACGAAACCCCGGCCCAGTCCCATAGCCCCTTGGTGATCAACTTGCCACCGACGACCCCGATCGAGCCGGTCAGGGTGCCCGGCTCCGCGAAAATGTTTACTCCGGCCGCCGATACGTAATAACCGCCGCTGGCAGCTACGTTTCCCATGGATACGACCAGCGGTTTGGTCTCACTCAGCTCGCTGGCCGCGTGCCAGATGATATCGCTGGCCGTGGCCGATCCGCCGGGGGAGTTAACCCGCAAAACCACGGCCTTGATGTTCTCGTCGTCGCGCGCCTTGGTTAGCACCCTGCGCAGGGTTGTACTGCCTACTGAGTTGCTCTCGCCAAATAAGCTTGGCTCCGTTCGGCCGGTCATGATGACCCCTTCGATGTAGACGACGGCGATGGTGTCCGAGGCTTTGGG
Source organism: Phycisphaerales bacterium (assembly GCA_012729595.1). Lineage (GTDB taxonomy): Bacteria > Planctomycetota > Phycisphaerae > UBA1845 > PWPN01 > JAAYCU01. The sequence goes on along the minus strand of JAAYCU010000099.1, from coordinate 4,065 downwards.
CTTGCTCTTGCCCATCATTTTTCCGATGGAGGAAAAGAAGGAGAACGGATTGGAAAAGTCGATATTCGGTCCTTTGTCCTGTCCATAGTTGTGTACGAAATCGATCTCCGTTCCGTACCGCTCCCTGAGTGCGTTGGTCAGATCTTCGGCGTAAACCAGCTCGTCGATCAAGCCGGCCTCGCGGGCCTCGCGGGCCGTGAACGGGCCGCGGTCGATCAGCCGGCGCACATTATTGGGTTGCAGGTGTCGGCCATCGGCGATGGCCTCGATCATTTGCTCATAAAGATCCTTGATTAACCAGTCCATCATTTCCTTGGATTGTTCGGATGGCCCGGTGCGGGTAAATGGTTCGTCCGCGCCCTTGTAGTCGCCGACACAGATCATGTCGGCGGCCAACCCGAGCTTGTCGAGCAGGCCCTTGAAATACGTCTGCTCGGAACTCAAGCCGACCAGTTGCACATTGCCGGTCGGGGTCAAGGCGATCCGCGAGGCCGCCGTCGCCAGCATGTAAACGCTCGGGCCGGCCTGTTCCAGGTAGCAGAAAACCTCCTTTCCCGCGGCCCGCAGTTTATGGATGCTCTGCCTCATCTCCTGCATCTGAGCCCAACCGAAAGCGGGGCTGTCAAAGGTCAGGACAATAGCTTTGAGCCTTTCGTCCTTGCCGGCTTTTTCGAACTTCTCTAGTAGATCGTGCAGCGAAGCCGGCTTTTCCCAGTTGAACCCAAATTCGATCTCCACCGGTGCTTCCCGTAAAGCTCCGGAAAGATTAAAAACCGCGACTCGCTGTCGGCCGGACGGCTGCGTGGTAGCGTCTTCTCCGTGCACCAACCCGGAACAGGCTGCTAAAAGGATTATCACTATCGTGATCCCAAAGGTTCGCTGGCTAGACATTACGATCTCCTCTAAACACCTAAGCCGGAAAGCGGGAACACCCTCTTCTCGGCAGGGTATTGAAACCCAAGCCAATACCTGAAACCTGCTGATTCTTTGTTCAAATGTTGTTTGTACAATAACCTACAATAAAAAGCCAGATTATCGGTCTATTTTTGTGCAGGCCTCGCTCGTAAGATACCGACCGGTCGGTCTTTGGTATGGTTTTTCCCGTGTGTCATAAGAATTACCAGAGCCAGTATTAGTTGCCCCCAGCCCAGAAGATACCATTCATGTGCTGAGCATATATGTCCGCCCCGGCCAATCGGATCGTCATCAGCCCGCTGCAAAGCAGGTACAAGGCCAGCAGGGCCTGGCTCCAACGAAAATGATGCGGAAGCAGCAGCCCCCAGATGGCAAAAAGAATAATCAGCTCCCGAGTCCAGGGGAAAACCGCGATTCCAAAGGCGACCGCCCGGATATTGAAAAAGCCCAAGATGTCAACGCATAGCCCGTCATCGTCCGCGGTCAAGCTTGCCTCGCCCAAGGGGCCCATGGTCTCCCCGAACTCGGTCGCGACCCAGATATGCCCGTTTCCGCCCACCAGATAGGCCTCGATCCCTCTGGAACGCAGCAGAGCGGCGGCCAGCACCGCCCGCCCGTCACAGTCCTCCCGGCCCGTTTCGATGACCTCCCGAACCGTGGGGATATAGTCGGCCACGCCCCATACCTCCCAATCCCAGGCATAAGGTATTAGCTCATAAACAAATTGTTCCACCGCATCGAGCGGGGCCGTGCCATCCTCGGCCCCTCTTTCCACCGCGTATGCGTCAAATTGCTCTTTGATCGGTTGCAAGGAAGGCTCCTGCGGGTCGGGAAGGGCGTGCAGATTCCGCAGATGGCCGATGTGGCGGATCAGGAGAGTCGGGCGAGGATAGAGCACAAACAGCACGACCAAAATCAGGATGCCCCATTTGATCGGCCAGCGATAACGTCGTCGGGCCGTTTGGATGTTATGCCATAAATAGTTCATCGCTGCTTCCGCCGGGGAACATCAACCAGTGCTCCAAAGACTCTATCATGTTTCCCCAGTCGGAGAAAGGACGGACTACGAAAAGCCCCCCGGTATTATCCGTGGCGTTTCCCGTCTACACCGTTATAATCGAGCGACTTGAGAGGATCGCAGACGGGAATATTGACATGTCCAAACAATCTCGCGTTCTAGTATTGTGCAATCCCGAAAAACCCGAGGCACGAGCGGCCATGGAGTCGGTTATCGCTTGTATTTCCCGCGAAGCCCTGGTCGTAGCTTCGGGGGCGGTGACGGAAAACAAGGAATGGCTGGGCCGGAATCCTGATCGGATTATCGTGCTTGGGGGCGATGGGAGTATTCTGGCCGTTGCTCGCGAATTACAAGATCGACAAGTCCCTATCATCGGAGTGAACTTCGGCAAGCTAGGCTTTTTAGCGGAGTTTAGCTTTGAGGAGCTACAAAACAATGCGGGCCGTATCCTGACGGATTCCGCCCTGGTCAGCCGGAGGATGATGCTTACGACCGAGGTGGCCCGGAATGGTCAGGGGTATGGAGATTCATTAGCGGTTAATGATTGCGTGGTGCATGCCGGACCGCCGTTCCGCATGATCGAGCTATCCATAGCGGTTAATGGCGAGTACCTTACCAGCGTGAGCGGTGACGGTCTGGTGCTGGCTACCCCTACGGGCTCAACGGCCCAAAATATGTCCGCAGGTGGTCCGATTCTGGCGCCCGGGGCACGGGCCATTGTCGTATCGCCAATATCTCCGCACTCGCTGACCCATCGGCCTTTGGTGGTAGCGGCGGATGCGGTTATCGAGGTACTCGCTCGGAGGGTCAACGAGGGGACCACCGCGGTGATCGATGGGCAGATTTCCTTTCCCCTTGGCCCTGGCGATCGTCTTACCGTGCGTCAAGCGGCCTATGATTTTCAACTGGTGCGCAACCCCGGCCAGGCTCAATGGCACACCCTGACCCAGAAGCTTAAATGGGGGCAGTAAATCCAGATGCCATCACGCGGCCACGCGCGAGGGACTATTCGATCTTTTGGCTTCTGAAGGTTGAAGATTCGCCGGGTTCTTGTACGCGTGGATCATCACCTTCGATACCCCGATGGAGATCTTTCCACTGTTTACCGATCACCTGGCCTTCATGAAAATAAATAAATGCGGTGATAGTATGGTCCGAATCCTGGTATACCCAAGTCTGTTCGGTGGTCTGAAACGGCTCGCCAAGGGTGGCCTTAACCGCTTCCGGCGCGGCCCCGTCATGAATGGTTTGCCAGCGCTCGTAGGTTAGCTTCTGGGCGCAACCACAAGCGGCCAGTAACAGGCCGACAACCAACCCCTTTGTGTAGTTCGCGGGTTTCATGGGCGATCTCCTGCTCTGAATGTAAGGTGACCCACTGGCGGCGATATAGAGGGTCACTCCATCGATTTACCGAACAATTCGGAGGCCTGTGGAGCCTGGATCAAGTATTCTGCTTGTATGGTCTCATCCCACGGGGGGCGATAGGTCGCGGTAAGCAGATACTTGCTGCCCGGTCTGACCTGTCCCGCGCCGGCAGCCCAGACCAGTTGGAACTCGTACATTTGAGCGCGAGTCCAGTAGAGTTTCACGTCCTGTTTCGTGCCGATAGTGCGATCCCAATAGGCCAATCGCTCCCCCTTGCGCATCGGGTCCGATTCGTTGTAGGCCCAAAGCTCGAAATAAAACGAGCCCGCGGCTTTGACCGGATCGCCGAACCGATCCACGGGGCGCAGAACTAGCAGGATACCATCGGGTTGCTCGTCCTGGTCGAAGCTCTTGAACTTGGTAAAAGGCTCGATCTTCAAATCGCTCGGGAGCATAAGCGAGAGCATTTCCACCTGTTCCGGCTCGGTAGGCATTCCTGAAGGGCCGCCGGCTCGACAACCAAGCAAAACGGAGCCAAACGCACCGGTAAGGATAATCCGCAATATTATGCTGTGTCGCCTCATATGAAAGCGGATTGTACGGAAGCGGCGATTGTCATGTCAAGGGTACGCCCTCGGGTTCGAGGCGCTTGCGTTCTTACGTTCGCCTTATTTTGCGGAGTGAATTCGAGCGGTCCGGAAATCCTTCCCCGCAGTGACCTGCATTCTTGATGATCCAGCGGCGAGTTCCAAAAAGTTTTTTTGTTT
>JAAYCU010000098.1 GCA_012729595.1 Phycisphaerales bacterium | reverse complement strand
TTGCGTGCTTCACCCATTGCATTCTCCGGATTTCAGCGGCCTGAGGTTCATTTTCGCCTGTATTCATAAGGGGAATCGTCACCTCATTATACGCCGTTGTAAGTGTCATATGGGAAATCCGGGATTAACAAGATATGCCACGAAGGAATCACAACAGCTATAATATGCTATTTATCATATACTTAAACATATTACGAGATTTAATTACTACCGACAATGAACAATATATTCCGTAGCTGATGCAAAATAGTGCAATAAGACAGGCTGATCAATAAGTGTTTGGGGCGTAATTTACCGTAACTTACTATCTCCTCGATACATAGTTGCCGAGTTCAGCTTATACGAGGGCGTATTCAACAGCCAGTTTTACTGCGATGAGAACGCGGCTAGCTCACCATGGCCGGCGTTTGCAGGAAACAACTAATAATCGCAACAAGTCGTTTTCTGTCGATTGGCTTGGTTGCGAAATCATCACAGCCGGCCGCCAGGCATTTCGCACGGTCGCCTTCCATGGCATGGGCGGTCAGGGCAATAATCGGGCCGGAATAGCCCCTTTCCCGCAACACACGGGTTGCCTGATATCCATCCATGACCGGCATCTGCATATCCATCAGGATGATATCGAAGGCCTGGCCTTGCTCACGAGCCGACATAACCTGTTCCACGGCGATGGCCCCATTCTCGGCCAGAACCACTTCCGCACCGGCCTTGCGTAATAGGAACGAGATTAGTCGTTGGTTATCAGGGCCGTCTTCCACGAGCAGAATCCGTGCCTGGATTCTCGACGGTTCCGGCGTCACACCGCTATCCGCCGCCGGTGAATCTGGAAGTCCCCTTTCGGAGTAATCGACCAAATCCACACTCTCCAGCGGCCCGGTGGCAATGGTTACGTGGAAGGCGCTGCCATTCCCCGCTTCGCTCTCAACGGCGATATCGCCCCCCAGCATGACGGCCAATCTTTTGGTAATGGTCAAACCCAGGCCCGTGCCGCCGAAACGGCGGGTCATTGAGGCGTCCGCCTGCTGGAAGGGGGTGAACAGCCCGACTATCTGCTCGGGACTCATGCCTATACCGGTATCCAACACGTCGAAACGGATCATTGGACCGTTATCCGACGATTCGATGAACCTGGCGAACAGCCGGGCTCCACCGGTTTCGGTGAACTTGATGGCATTGCCGAGCAGATTAATCAAGATTTGGCGCAGCCGCGTCGGGTCTGTGGTAATGGTCCTCGGCAACACCCCAACGGCCTCGACGGCCAGAGATAGCCCCTTGGCATCAGCCCGGACCTGCATCAACGACTTAACCTCCTGCATGACTTGATACGGATCGCAGGGGAGATGCTCGACAACAAGCTTGCCGGCCTCGATCTTGGAGAGGTCCAGAATATCATTAATAATCTGGAGCAGATATTCGCCGTTACGGTGAATGGTATCGATAGCATCCTTACATTCGTCGGTGATATCGGCCTGGTTTTCGAGGGAACCGCGGAGCAAATCGGCAAAGCCCAGAATAGCCGTCATCGGAGTACGAATCTCGTGGCTCATATTGGCCAGGAACTCGCTCTTACTGTAGTTGGCCGACTCCGCGGCGATGGCCATACGATTAGCCTGTTCGATGGCCCGTTCGAGATCCTGATTGATCGCCTCCAGTCGCTGATTGGCTTGCTCATCCGCCAGGCGAGCCTCGGTCAACTCCTGGGCTTGCTGCTCCAGTTGCTGTATGGCGCCGATCAATTCCTGTTGCTGAGCTTGTAACTGGTGTTTCTGGGCTTGCAGTTCCAAATTTGAGGCTTTCAGCAGCCGGGCGTACTGCTTGAGCTGATCCTGAGCCTGTTGGCGTTCGGTCAGATCCTTGGCGATACTGGCAACGCTGACGGGACGGCCGGATTCGTCGGTCAGCGGAAACTGGCTCGTCAATACAGGCATGACCGTACCGCCCTTGTTCCAGCGAACGCCTTCCCGATCAGGGATTTCCTCGCCTTTGCGGCAACGGGCCAATAGCTCGTCGGCCTGCGCATGAGCTTCCGGAGGCATCAGCATTTTCATGGACTGGCCTATCAATTCCGCCCGATTCCAGCCATAAATACGTTCCACTTGTTTGTTAATATCCAGAATATTGCCATCCAAATCCTGGATAATGATGGGGTCCACGGCATCCATGAACACCTTGGAGAGATGACGTATTTTTTCGTCGGCCTTTCGTCGTTCGCGTTCCTGTTCATCGCGACGCAACATGGCCCCCAGGATGGGGGCGAGATGATTGGCGATCACCTGCACACGAGCGATATCCTTGGCGTTGTAATCGCTTTCCTTGTTGGCCACATGAATATTGCCGATCAACCGCCCCTGCTCGACAATCGGAACCCCCAGGGATCGTCGGATAGGCGGATGCCCGGTCGGCACGGTTTCCATCTCGTTGGTATAAAGTGGTTTTTTCTCCGCGAGAACCCGTCCCCAGGTACCGCTCCAGCTTTCCTTCGGAAGACGGACCATTTGATGCGTGGTCCGCAGGCCCCGAGAATCACTCTCAACCATCGACGGGCAGAGCAGGCTGCCGTCGTCGTCGAGATAACCCAGGAACCCATGATTGCTGCCCGTGGCTTCCAGGATCACACCAAGCACCTCAGTGAACATAGCCTCGCGCGGGGCCGTTAGAAATATGTCCGCGATGCGATTACGCAGCGTCAACTCTTCGTTAAACTCTTGTAGATCGTTTTCCGCCCGAAGACGTTCAGTCAAGTCCTCGCCGGTCCCCAACACGCCGACCACTCGTCCGTCCCGGCCGTACAGCGGAATCTTATTCGTTTGATAAATGCGCTCCGCGCCGTTCGTACCCGTCACCGTCTCTCGGATATGGTACTCAGGGCTATTGTTTTGCATCACGCGCTGATCGTTGGCCCTAAAGAGGTCGGCCTGTTCTCGCGGCCAGGGCAGATCGTAATCGGTCTTGCCGATCAACCGGTCTCGTTCTTCCATGCCGATCAAGTCCAAAAAGGCCCGGTTCGCTCCCAAATAGCGGTACTGCCGGTCTTTCCAGAAAATCACCTGCGGGATGTTGTCCATGACCAGTTGAAGCATTTCCTGAGATTTACGAAGGGGCTCCTGCGACCGCTTTAGGCCGGTGATGTTGATCATGACCCCCACGAACTGGCAGACCGAGCCCCCCTCATTAATAATCGGATTGAGTACCACGTACCAATGGATGACGTTGCCAGCCGGATGTACGTAATCCGTCTCGAAACGAGTCAACTCACCTTGCAGGACTGATTGAACGGCCTCCTCAACATCGAGCTGGATCGCTTCCGGCCAGATTTCCGAGAACTTGCGTCCCAGCACCTCCGCTTCGGACATACCCAGGACGGCTAACCCGTTTTGATTGATGGACAAACACCGTCCTTCGCGGTCGAACAACTGAACACAATTCGGTGAACCCTCAATCAGGCCACGATAGCGTTTTTCCGAATTTTCAATTCGTTGGGCTGTCTCTCGGGTTTTCTGTTGCGATGCCCGGAACAAAACGATCAGCCCGATGATCAACAATGTGATCAGAATGGAGAGCAGGCGATATTGAAATGTTGTTCTCAACCAATGCGTGGCCCGCATGTCCAGGCCGATGATCGCCAGGACGCGACCGTCGGCGGGATCGACGATAGGGGCGATCCCGGAAACCCACACTCCCCATTCGTCCGCCAACGGCCCCTCGGTAACGATCCGGCCCGTACGAAATACGTCTCGCAGATCCGCGCTGGCGTCCGCATACACCGCGCCCGGCGGCTCCTTAGGCTCGTCACCGCGATAACGATCCGGCTCCGTGTCAACCAAAAAGATGACCTCGTCATCCCGCAAGGTCATCATGTAAACATAGCGGATTTCGGCCATAGCGTTACCGATTTTTCGGCACAACGTATGGAGGTGCTGGTGATCGGCAGTCTCCAGGTCGGCCGGAGTTCCACTCAGCCGCTGAACCAGAGTCGGGTCGACCCCCGCCGCGGCACTGCCCGCCAGATCCCGTAAATGGTGGCGATGATGGGTGTCCGCATAACGCCCAAGCCCCTCGGTAACGACCCATCCCAGAACGAGTACCACAACCACCCAGGCTATCGTCATGCGCCCGTAGGGTATATCCTGTTTTCTACCATCCCCTCGACAAGGACAATCTACCTTTTTTTCATAGGCGCAACGTAAGGCTATCGTCAGGATTAATGCCAGGAAACACCAGGCCAGGCTCAAGCCGATGTTTCCCTTATTAACCACCAGATCACTATGACAGGTGGCATTGAGTCGCCACATCAGGCTCGAGGAGATGAATATGACAACCAACGCATAACCGAGCAACGAGGCGGCGGCTAATTTCAGATACCCGCCTCCGACAGATCCTTTGGCGTTTGCCCATAACGCCCAGGTGGCCCATAACCCTGCAGCCACGGCAAGATAACGAATCACGTAGACTCGCCATCCAATAAGGTCACCGCCGATCACCAGCACCATAATGAGGATGGGCAGAACGATCCAAATAGAGCTTTTTGAGTACCGTTGGTGGACCGTACCGCGCCGAGCGAATTCGATAAGGAATATCAGGGAGGCGGCCAGTAAGACTAGTCGCAACATCAGGATATATCGATTATCTCCAAGCCCGAACGTCAGCATCTCGAGCCACGTATATATCCCGTGGCCCAGAGCGAACAGACCGAACCATATCCAATTATTCGGCCGGTCCACGGTACGGGCCAAGGCCCACGCGGCAGCCGCCATGAACAGCAGAATAAGACCATGTACAAAGAAGAGATAATCCATGAAGACGGTCGCTCAGTTAAGTGTGTATCATCTTCGATTCTGCGAAAACTCAATAGACATATACCGGGCACCGCGCGTGCGGGCCTGGCCCGTACATTAGACAGTTCTCCATATGGTTTATCGTTTGGCTGAAACCACGCCTTAAGACGAAAGATAAGGGGTAGATTCCAGACCCGTATTTTCGGACGAAGACCATCGTTATGGGCTTGCCAAGACCTATAATCCGTCACATATACGGGACATTATTCCAGGTCGCCGCTATAATTATTTTCAACATTGAGAATAAAAGGGACATACTACTGGTGGCTTGAATTCAAGAGCTGGGCATAGCTCAGCAAGTATGGAAAGATAACGTGGCCCCGGAACCATCCGATAACCTCAAAAGATCGCGGCGACTGCCAGCATGGTTGAAGCGTCCTTTGCCGACCGGTGGTCTGGCCGCAACTACCAGACGGGTCGTCCAGTCCAGCGGCGTGGCCACCGTCTGTCAGGAAGCCCGCTGTCCGAACCTTGGGGAATGCTGGTCGCACCGGACGGCTACGTTCATGATCCTCGGAGACCGCTGTACGCGGCGTTGCCACTTTTGCGCGGTAGAGACCGCCCGACCCGCGCCGCCCGAGCCGGACGAGCCGCAGCGCCTGGCCGACGCGGCAGCCGAGCTCGGCCTCAAACACGTAGTCATTACCTCCGTAGCCCGGGACGATCTGCCGGACGAGGGCGCCGGCCACTTTGCCGCCTGTATCCGAGCGGTACGCGATCGGCTGCCGTCGGCCGTCATCGAGGTGTTGCCGGCCGATTTCCACGCCCGACCAGAATGCATCGCCACGGTTTGCGCCGCCGAGCCGGACATCTTCAATCATAACCTGGAAACAGTAGAACGGCTGACGCCGGTCATACGGCCGCAGGCCAAGTACCGTCGCTCATTGGAGACGCTACGCCTGGCCGGTCAAAACCGGCCGGGCCTACCCATCAAGAGCGGCCTTATGGTCGGATTGGGAGAAACTACCGAGGAGATCGAACAGGCTTTGGCCGACCTGCGCTCCGTCTCTTGCTCGCTCTTAACCATCGGGCAATATCTCCAACCCTCACCACGCCAGAGCCCGGTCGCCCGCTTCTATACGCCCGAGGAATTCAAGCAACTCAAGGGGCTGGCGGAACAAATGGGCTTTTCCGCTGTGGCCAGCGGACCTTTCGTGCGTAGCAGCTATCAGGCCGACCGCCTCTTCACGGAAGGCGTGACCCCGCCTCGAACCGTGTTGGGGCACGCCGTTGTCAACGCGGAAAGGCGTTGACGGCCGCCCACCCGCCCACTTAGCCCATTTGTACCCTAAACAGCGGCCCGTAGACTTGCCCACGTGGTTCGATAAAATGCCTTCGGATGGATAGTCCACGTTTTTGGGCTTTGGGGGTTCTGATGGGCCACCCGGACAGGTACGTACGAACAACGAGAGTTAGCTTTGGATCTGATTAAAAAACTTGCCGGTAAGTTCATAGTGCTTGACGGGCCGGACGGCTCGGGCAAAAGTACGCAACTGCGCATGCTGGCCGAATCTCTGGCCGCACGAAAAATCGATGTGCACACCACAGTCGATCCGGGCGGAACGGAGATCGGGCAGCGCATTCGGGAAATCCTGCTCAGCGACAGTCTTAAGCGGATGGACGTAGGTTGCGAGACGTTATTATTCATGGCTTCACGAGCCCAATTGATCGGTGAAGTCATCGAGCCGGCCATACAAGCGGGGCAAGTGGTCTTGTGCGATCGTTTTATCTCCGCAACCTGTGCCTATCAGGGAGCGAGGAACGTCAAAATTGAACGCATCCTGGACCTCGGTCGATACGCGGTACGCGAAACCTGGCCGGATTTGACGATCATAATTGATATACCCGCCGAGGATGGATTGCTGCGTGTGCAGAGTCGATCGACCTGTACCGGGGGGCCTGCGTCCCAACCCGATGCCATGGAATCGCGGCCGCTGGCATATCATCAAAAGGTACGCGAATTGTTTTTAAGCCTGCCGGGCCGATATCCCGGTCGGGTGGAGCTGATCGACGGGTCCGGCGCGCCGGAGCAGGTGCATGAGCGCGTCATGGAGGTAATTTCCCATGTCGATTTTTGATGTTCGTCATCAGGAACGGGCCCATCGAATCATCCAGCGGGCCATGACCAGCCAGCGTATCCCCCATGCCTATCTGTTCGTGGGCCCGGAAGGCGTCGGCAAGGAAATGCTGGCCTTGCGCCTGGGCCGCGTACTGCTTTGCGAGTCGCCGATACGCCAACCTGCGCCCGAGGGGGTCTCCGATTCGCCCCTCGAAGCGCAAGATGCCTGCGGGCAATGTGCGGATTGTCGGCTGGTCGAGGCCGGCACGCATCCCGACCTGCACCTCATCTATCGCCAGCTCAATCGTCAACATCCTGAACCACTGGTCCGTAAACAAAAAGCCCTGTTCGTCGGCGTCGACGTGATTCGGCATTTCCTGATCGGCCGAGCGGGAACATGCCCGAGTCGCGGGCGGGCCAAAGTATTCGTCGTCCGCGAGGCGGAACGAATGAACGAAGCCGCCCAGAACTGCCTGCTGAAAAGCCTTGAGGAGCCGTCGCCGTCCACCTTTATCATCCTGATCAGCAGCGCCTTGGATCGCATGCTTCCCACGGTACGTTCGCGTTGCCAACCGGTAGCTTTTCAGCCGCTGCCCACGGACTTTGTCTCCGAACAGTTACACAAGCTACGGCCCGACGCAGACCCGCAGGCGATCAACTACCTCGCCCAACGATCAGGTGGAAGCCTGGGAGTCGCCTGCAAACTGCTGGACGATGGGCTGTTCCCGATCAAACAGGCCTGGGGTGACCAACTGGCCGCTCTGCTGAGGCCCGCGCGCGGCTTCGCGCCGAACGAATTGGCCAAGCCGTTCGCCGAGGACGCCAAAAAGCTGGGCAAATGCGTCTCCGCCCGGGATCCGGATGTTTCCGATACCGACGCCACCCGCCAGGGTCTGCAAAGCCTGCTGGCCGTCCTCGCGGATTACTATCTGGACGCCCTGCGGCGACGAGTCGGCGCAGTCCTCCCAGCGATCAACTCCGATCACCCGGAAATCGCGGAACAGTTGGCGGTCTCGCGTGCTACTCCGGCTCTGCTGGCATCCTTGCGTGCGATTACCGAAACGGACACGCATATTACCCGTAACGCGAACATAGACCTGGCTCTGGAATCGCTATTCATCAAGCTGGCCCGCAACAGCACCGGTCAGGCGGCCTGAGCAGAGAACGGGAAAGCATATATTGTTGGGAAATGCGGAAGGCAAGTCCGCACGCGTAGCATACTACGCCTGGCGGAACAAAATGCTGGCAAGTCTCAGGTCTTAATCCGAAAGCATGGATTCGGCGGATTGGATGTACTCGGGCAATTGCTCACGAACCTCGCCGAAATCCGCTTCACTTAGTCCGACCGTTTCGAGCAGTACGTCATCTACATCCTGTTCGTCGCCGGTCAAATAAAACCCGATCCGCTCATGGCAGGCCAGGGTGTCGGCGATGTAAACCAAGGTTGGCAACAGGCGTTGATCCTCGGCCAAGCTCTCGATCCGGTGATGATAGCCGAGTACGGCCTGTAAAGGTCGGGGGAATTTCCATTTGGCGGCTAAGGCGGAACCCAACGACTGATGGTCGGCGCCGAGCATCTCCATTTCCACTTCGCAGATAGGGCGATTATTCTTGCAGATACTCCGAATCACGTCGCTTAACTGTTCAGGGAATGCCTGCCGCTCGATCAACAGACCTAAATCGTGAATCAAACCGGCCAGGAAGGCCTCCTCGGCAAAGGCTTTCTTGCCGATTCGGCAACAGAACTCGCGAGTGACCACGCCGACGGCCACGCTGTGTTTCCAGATATCGCGGGCATTGAATTTGTCAGAGATTTTTTCGGTGGTGAACAGCCGACTGATCGACGCCGAGATGGCGATATTCTTGACCGCACTGAGCCCCAGGAGCACGATAGCCCGATCCAGATCAGAAACCTGGCCAGGCAGCCCGTAGAAGGCCGAGTTGACCACCTTTAGAATTTTAGTCGCTAACGCAGGATCGTTCTTGATTATGTGGTGCAGATCATGAGCTGTGCTCTTAGGGTCGTCCACGATAGAGATGATTTTTGCGGTCACCTCGGGAAGCGTAGCGATATCCCCGATCCGCGCGAGCGCCAGGCGGATCACCTGTTCGGTATCAAGCGTCATTTGTGCACCGGCCATGCTGGTCTACCCCTGCAAACAGAGTATAAGGGCTGGCAGCTAGACAATTCGCCGCCCGACAGACATCGACTTGACTATGGACGAGGTTTAGCAATTACCGGGGGGGAGCCTAAAACGTGAGTAACTTGTGTCGGAGGGCCGGGGTGATTATCAGTCCTTCGAGGATACGGGCGATGCGCGGGCCGGCCCGGCCGTCACCGTAAACGGAGACGGAACCACCCGGCCGGAGGGTCGGTTCCGATAATGCCCGGCGCAGGCCGCGTAGGATCTCAGTGTTCGATTCGCCCACATCGATTACGTTTTTTCCGCAACGCAGCCGCCCTTGTTGGCGCGACCCGACATTGACCGCATGAATCCCCAGGCTGGCCGACTCGATGATCCCCCCCGAACTGTTGCCCACCAGCACCGCCGCCCGGCTAAGCAGGCATAAATAATCCCGGCGCGGCAGGGAACGAAACACCCGCCATTGAGAATCTTTCTTCAACCCCGCGATTTCCCGGACGATACCGGCGTGTCCGGGGTCGGAGTTGGGGTAAATCGCCACGCCCGCCAGGCCGCAGCGACGCACCGCCTGCACGATGTTGCGCATGGCGCGGGCCTCGGCCTCCGCCGTCCGCCCACAAGGATGTTGTAACACGACGGCATAGGGACGCTCGGCCAGCGGGCCCAGTTGTTTGGCCAGCCAGGTGTCCGTAGCGCGGCGATCCTTTCGTTCGGCGGCCAGAAAAGCCCGGATATCATCCAGGCCCGGGGCTCCGACCACATGGATATGTTTGGGATCTTCCCCCATTTTTCGTAGCCGTTCGGCCGCATCATGAGAAGCGGCGAAATGCACCTGAGCCAGCCGGGTGATGGCGTTGCGCAGGGCTTCGTCCACGTCGCCGGGGGCTCGATCGCCGCCGTGAATATGCGTGAGGATGCGCCGGCCGGCAACCGCCGCACAGGCCCCCGCGAAGGCTTCGATCCGATCGCCGAGTACCACCACGATCTCGGCGTTCATCGCCTCCAACGCAGCGCCTATCCCCGCGATGCCCCGAGCCAGTGCCGCCGACTCAGCCGCCGCACTATCGCGACCGGTCTGCATCTTGACTTCCGCGGCGATCGGCCAGCCGGCCGCGCGGATCAATGCGCCGGTCGAGCCGAACTTTTTGAGCAAATGCATGCCCGTGACGATCACGCGGGCGTCGAGCCGCCGACGCTTCCGCATGGCCGACATGACCGGTTCGAGCAGGCCCCATTCCGCCCGCGTCCCGGTGATCACGGCTATACGTCGTCGACGATTCAAGACAGGAATTCCCAGGCAAGAGGCGTGTCCACGGCAATCGGTACGCTGACCTTGCGGCCGATCAGATCATCGAGCCGTGCGGGGGCGATGCCGCCGCCGGGCCGCTTGACCGTCAGCATGGCCCGGGTCAGAACCTCGCCGGGCCGAATGTCCCGGGCCGCGACCACGCTGCCGCGGGCCAGATCGCGTACCTCCCGCTCGCATTCGGCGACCGCCAGCGCACCATTTCCCAGTAATCGCTCCGCATAACGTATATGGCCGATATACTCGGCCAGTTGGGCCGGTTCGAGCGAAAAAGCGTGGTCCGGTCCCGCTTGCCGCCGGTCGAGCGTGAAATGCTTCTCGATAATGCATGCCCCGGCCGCCCGGGCAAAACCGCCGATGGTCAGCGATTCGGTATGATCGCTGAAACCGCTGACGCAGGAGAACCGCCTGCCGAGAAGGCCGATGGCCGCCAGGTTGGCCTGCTCCTCGGTGGCGGGGTAGGCGCTCACGCAATGCATCAAGGCCAGCGGACCGCCACCAGCTTGTTGAAACCGCTCGACGGCTGACGCAACCTCTGCCAGGTCTGCCGCCCCCGTCGAGGCGATCACCGGCAAGCCCGTGCCCGCCGCTGCTTCAAGCAATGGAACATTGACGATATCCGGCGAGGCCAGTTTGATCGCCCGTACGCCGATGCGGACTAGAAAGGCGAGATCGTCGATGGAAAAAGGCGTGGCCAGGAATTCCACGCCGCAACGGCCGGCATACTCGGCCAGTGCGGCAAATTCGTCATGGGTCAGTTCCAGTCGGGCCAGCAGATCGTATTGACCGCTTGCCTGGGTCGCATCCTGTTGATAGCGGGCGGCCGGGGCTTGCCGGGTCACCAGTCGATCCGCGGAAAAGACCTGGAACTTGACCGCGTCCGCCTTGGCATCGGCGGCGGCCTGGATCATCTCGCGGGCGATCCGCTCGTCGCCGTTATGGTTCACGCCGGCCTCGGCGATGACGTAAGCCGGGGACTGCCCTCCGATCAGGGCGGGGCCGATATGCAAGGTCGGCAACGCATCGGCTTGCCCGGCTTCATCAATAACGCATGTTGACGCCCGCATGGGACACCGCCGCGGAAAAGGGAGGCCGACGCGAGCCGGCCGACGGATGCTCAAGGAAAACCGCTTCGTTCGAGGCCCGGATGATGGCCTCGGCCAGATACAGGTCGATCAGATTGTCGATATCCACGCTATCCTCCGGGCGCTGCACCACCGCCCGGCGGTCCTGCCCGAAGAAGGCGTGCGGATCGGCCGAATGTTCCGCGGCGAACAGCGCCGCCCGGCTCACCGCGACCACCGCGCCGTCGTGATAGTACAGCGGCTCCAAATCCTGACGCCGGTGGATGCTGTTCGGTCGATACTGGACCATACGGTCTTCGTCCAGCCGATGCACCCAGTCGGGATGCTGTTTGGTCACCGGAGCTACGGTGCGTACTGAATCGCAGCCGGTCGCGGCCAGCAGATCCACGCATCGATCAATGACCCCATCCGCCCGTACCGGCACGTTGCCATACAGAATGACCACCGCATCTACCAAGGATGCGATCCGCCCCTCGTAGCAGCCGACGGCATGACGGACGGCTTCGTCCACCCGCGCGGTATCGCCGGCCAGATTCGCCGGACGATCGATCACGATCACGCCCGCCGCCCGCCCCAGCGCCGCCGCCGGGACCGAGTCCGTGGTCAGCACGATATCGTCCACGTACCGGCTCTGCTGGGCGTGCCCGATGGTATAAGCCAGCACCGGCCGTCCGCACAAAGGCAATACGCATTTATCCGCCAGCCCCTTGCTGCCGGCCCGAGCTAATATAACTGCAAGTGTATTCATTCCTTACATTAATCGGCCAGGGCGGATATTCATCTTGAACCGGCCTTTGGAAACAAGGAGCGAATTATCCAGAACCGCTTAAATATCTCTATACCAAAGAATTATAGCCATTCACACTTGGCACCAAGTGACCGTGATTATCGTGGTCTGCCACCCCGAAAATCGGAATGATTATCGTGTATGTCAACAAAGCCTCAAAACCCGTTTAATCCATATTTATTGGAAATATTATTCACCACCCCTTGCACTTCACGCTAACATGGATTAAATTATCCGCAGAGACTTTTTTTCGAGATCGAGATTGAGCAGCATCTCTTTGAAAGGCAGTTTTACGTAGATAACCGTATCCGAAGGATACACACTTCCGGGAGCCTTCCGTGCATGGGGCTTCCCGCAAATCAGATTACAAGAAAAGGAGAGAGACATGAGGAAAGGAAAGAACTATGGACATTAGTCGTGCTGGTATGCCCGTTGACCAGCTTGGGGCTGGATTTGAACCTGATGGGCGGGCCGATCGCATTGGCTCCCGGTATTGACACCTCGTTCAGTTTCCAGCTCTGGGTACAGTCCGAGGAGGCATTTAACGGCGCCCAATTCCTTTTTTTATTCGACAATGACGAAATGAACGATTTGTGAAGCGTCTCCAGCGTGGACCCTACGGGCAATACCTCGGGCATGGCCCGCTTGTACCCGGGGTACACTCTGGCGGCTGGTCAGTCCCTGCGGCAGGTTGCCGACAACGACACCTTCGAAATGTGGTTCAGGCCCGACGGGTACACCCCCCCAGGAACCTATTTCATGGCCACCGTCACCATGGTGCCGCTTGCCGACTTGACAACTTGTCCCAGCTGCATCGGTTTCCACACCCTGAGAATCCCTGACCACTGGAACGTAATGGATGCCTATGGTAATCCCATTGGCACCGGCGTTCCGCTTGAGATCTACATCGGCGGCCCTTATCCTGAGTGCTCGACTGATGAGGATTGTGACGATGGTAACCTGTGCACGACCGGCACCTGCGATGAAATGAACTGCTTCTTCGAGCCGGTTTGGTGCCCAGAGGGCGAGGTTTGCGATCCGGAAACGGGTGAATGCGTCTCCGAGTACACCGCTCCGGTTCTGATCGAGGCTTCGTCCGTGATGACCCACGGGGCGGCGGGTGATTTCGCTATCAATCTCAACCTGGCCTCTCCTTGGTCGATCGAGTCGCGCAGGGAATCCCAGATCACACAGCACAGATTCAAGTTCGTATTCGATCAACCGATCGACATCAGCAATGCGGTAGTGACTCTCTCCCATGGCTCGCATAACGGTACCCTGACGCTGGAGGGCGATAACGTTCTGGTGGCGACCATGGCGACGTCTCCGAATCCGGCTCCATTGAACAATGTTTGCCTGACAATCAACATCAGTGGCGTCAAGGATGTATCCGGCCAGTACGAAATGGCGCCGGCCGTTATCCGGGCGCGATTGATTCTTGGTGACGTGAACTTCAGTGGAGTCGCAAACATCCTTGACCTGAGTGCGGTTAAGACTCAGATCTTCATATCCCCGAGTGCCGCCAATTTCATTTTTGACGTGGATGCGAGCGGTAGCATCGCCATTCTCGACATGAATGCGGTCAAGAGTAATCTGTTCGGGACAGCGACCTGCCCATAACCGGGTTGGCGTTCTCATTCGATCTTATGGGGCAATGTTGCTCAAGAAGAATGAATAGGCATATAGTGGCGTCAGAGCCATTAAGGATTCGTGGCAGTCAACTGTACTTCTATAATGCATATCGGCCGCCGGGGATTTGCGAATGGTGCCGTGAGCTTCGGGTCCAATACAAAAAGGCGGCCGATATGCTTGCATCGGTATAGTGTTGCGGATACCGCGAGATAAGCTGGTTTCCGAGAATCGCTTCAGGAATTCATGTGCGAGACATGCCCCCGGCCGGATGGACACTACCGTGTCTTAAGATCAGACAAATTCATGCCTGACCAGAGGTATCCGTTGACTTTTATGCAAAATCCGGCGGGTCGAGAAATTCCCGGTCGGGGTCGATATGCCGGTTCCAATGGGCGGCCGCCAGTTGCTCACCCATGCGCCGGGTCTGCTCGAAACCGGTCATGATACCCATCCGCATAAGCAGCATAAGCAGCGAGGCCGCCGCCGCGAGAGAAAAACGGGCGGCATGAATCTGGGCCCGCTGCCAGCGCGGCAGATCAGGCCGCATCAGCAGTAAGCGCCGGGCGGCCACGGTGGCCCGCTCGACGCGGCGGAGCATGCGCAAACCACGGCCGTTGGACCGGGCCACAAGGTTAGCCGGCGACGGTTGCGTGCAAATCAACCCCAACGAGGCATGCACGATACTCAATCGACGAACTCGTTCGGCACAGGCGGGACATTCACGGATATGGACGGCCAGTCCGCGCGGCAAAGGCCCGCCATGCTCCGCCCACTGAGTCAGGTCGCGCCGGGTACAGACCGATGGACCCTTTTCCATCTGGTCATGGTCAGCTCGGATGATTTCTTCTTGACTCATCAATTCACCCCCTGGCCGATCAGGTCGGCCAGACGCAGAATGGCCTGCCGACGATAGAGCCGGGCCGTTCCGCTTTTGATGTTCAGGATAGCCGCCACCCGGAGGTAAGGTAGCTCCGCCAGATCGCGCAGAATGACCACATCCCTCAAATGGGGCGGCAGTCGATAGATACATTGTCGCAGCCGTTGCACCATTTCCCGCTGATCCACCAGACAAAAGGACGCTTGCCGATCAGCTTGCCGACGCCTCAACTCCAGCAACCGCGGTCGATGCTCCCGTTCCAGCTTGCGCTGCCGCAGAAGCTCCATGGCGACGTTCATGGCCGTCCGGTAGAAATATCCATTTTTGTTGATCTTGATGGCTTCGGCCCCGAGGGCCGTCAGTCGGCAGATGGTGGTTTGATAGCTATCGAGAACGTCCGCCTCGGATTGCAGAAGGCGCCAAAGCATGGTCACCACCGCCGGTCCCTGGCCGCGCATCAGATTTACAATCCAGCGTTGGCTCTCGGCCACCTGCACCGAGGAGAGTTCCGCCAGCAAACCGCGCAGTTCCAGGGGTAACGTGTTCGCCGAAGCCCGGGACATAGGGACAGACTCCTTCTCTACCCTATTATGACGGCCTTGTAGCCCCAGTGTATATATAGTTTTGTACGATTCGGCACTTTTATTACAAAAGAAGGTGGGATTACGTTTATGGAGGTTAACAAACGGCCTCTCTAACCGTCTTGGATGTAGGAATATGGGTACAAAAAACTCCAATTCGTCGGAAAACGGCGTGGTTCACCTGGTGGACGACTTGCTTAACCGGGCCATTCGGGGTCGGGGCAGCGACGTGCATTTCGAGCCTGGCGAGAGAGAAATGCGGGTTCGTTACCGGATCGACGGGCTGCTCCATGATCTGGACCGCATCCCAGGCCAGTTGGCCGAAAACGTCATCGCCCGCCTGAAAGTGCTGGCCGGCCTGCTAACTTATCGCATCGATATCCCCCAGGAAGGGGCATTCAATTCCCGTCAGATCGAGGGCGCAAACGGCGAGCCGCTCGACCTTCGGGTGGCTACGTTCCCCACGGTTCGAGGCGAACGGGCCGTTGTGCGGCTTCTGCATACGGTGGGCCAAATCAGCGGCCTGGAAGAGCTGGGCCTGGATCAGAGTCTGGTCACGGAATTCGAACGGGCTGCCCGCCAGCCGCAGGGTCTGATCCTGGTCACCGGACCGGCGGGCAGTGGAAAGAGCACAACTCTTTACGCCATAGCACGTTACATACTTTCCGAGGATCCCGGCCGAAGCGTGGTCAGTTTGGAGGATCCCGTCGAACAACGGATAGCCGGGATGACCCAGATTCAGATCGCTCCGCATGGTGAGCTTAACTACCCGCGGGCCATGCGTTCCCTGCTCCGCCAGGATGTCCAGGTTCTCCTGGTGGGAGAGATTCGCGACGCCGAGACCGCCCATGTGGTGGTCGAGGCCTCGCTGACCGGGCACCTGATTATGAGCACCATGCACAGCGGCGACCCGGCCGAAACCATTGTCCGC
Organism: Phycisphaerales bacterium; assembly: GCA_012729595.1. GTDB lineage: Bacteria > Planctomycetota > Phycisphaerae > UBA1845 > PWPN01 > JAAYCU01. The sequence continues at coordinate 4,679 of JAAYCU010000098.1, read as the reverse complement.
CTGCTGGAAATGGGCATCGCCCCCTACCAGTTGGTCAGTGCCTTGAACGTGGTCTGTGCCCAACGGCTGGTGCGAACCGTTTGCCCGGCCTGTAAGGGCCGCGGGGAATGTGAACCGTGCGCCGGAACGGGCTATGCCGGCCGTACCGCCTGCGGACAACTGGCGGCCATGGACGAGACCCTGCGGCAGGCGATTCTCGACCATCGACCGGTCGGCGAGTTGCGCAAGATCGTCAACCGGCAGCGGCCGGACCTGACCACCGACGGCAAGCGGCTGGTAGACGCGGGAAGGACCACGTTGGATGAGCTTCGTCGGGTCTTGGGTGACGTGGAATAACGCATAACGCGAGGAGATCAACATGCCCTGGTTCGAATATGAAGGCTTGACCCCAGGGGGGACGGCCATCGTCGGGCGCATCGAGGCCGCCGAGCAGCAGCAGGCGACCGACGACCTGACCCAGATGCAGATCGAGGTACATCGGCTTGACCTTATCCGTCCGCCGGTGCCCCGGACGAACGCCCTGAACGAACAGGATTTCATCTTTTTCAACGAGCAACTGGCCTCGCTGGCCGACGCGGGCATCGCCCTGGATGAAGGTCTGCAACAACTGGCCCGCGATGTCGAGTCGTCGAAACTGCGCCGATGGATCGAGGATGTCGTCGCGGACCTCAAGCGGGGCAAACCGCTCGACCAGGCCATCGCCGCCCGCGAACAGGGCTTGCCCGTTTTTTACAGCCGGGTCATTCGCGCGGGTGTCGAAACCGGCCAACTGTCCGCGACCCTGCTCAACCTCAACCAGCACCTCCGGTTGACCAGTAACACCCGCCGGATACTCTGGGAAGTGGTTTCCTATCCGCTGGTCGTCATCATATTCGCCTTCGCAGTTGTCACCTTCTTCTTCACTGTCGTCACATCCGGGTTCAAGGAGCTATACGCGGATTTCGGTACGGTGCTTCCTGATTTAACCATTCTGCTGCTCCGTATATCAGAGCTTTGGCCAACAATTCTGATCGTCCTGGCGATACTCATCGGAGGAGTTATTGTCAGTTGGCATCTTTTGCGAATAACCCCCGCGGGTCGGGGAATTCGCGAGGAGATTATTCTGGCACTGCCGCTGATCGGCCGTATCGAGCGAGCCTCGCTGCTCTCGCGTTTTTTCCGGGCATTAGCGACGGCCATCAGTTCCGGACTGCCGCTGCCCCAGGCCCTGCAGCTTGGCTCCGGGGCCACCGGCCACACGCTTTTAATCGCCGACGCCGATCGGCTGGCCGACGAAGTCGAAAAGGGGCATTCCATCTTCGCCGCCAGCCAGACCACGCGGATGATCCCGCCGTTGTTCGGCTACTGCGTACAGGTCGCCACCGGCCGGGACGAACTGCCCATCGCCCTGGAGAAACTGGCGAATTCCTACGCCAACCGGGCCATCCACGGCCAATCCCTGCTCCGGGTATACCTGGTGCCGGCCCTGATCATTCTGCTCGGCTTGTTGTTAAGTATTGGGATCATTGGATTATTTCTTCCCTTGGTGACGCTGATTAATGCCGTGTCAGGTTGAGTAATGACATGCTTCGCTCCATGTGACGGAAGACGAGATTGGGACAGGAAGCTCGACTTGTGAGGATAAGCAAAATGCGGAACGATACCCACAACCCTTTTCGCCGAACCGGCACCGTTCGGCCGGCAACGGTCGTTCTGCTGGTTGCATTGTTTATCTCCGTACTCATTTCAGTCCTCTGCGTTTTTCTGACCTATAACAAACATTCGCTGATGTTGAATGTCGTCCTTCCCATGAACGTGATCTTCCTGGTAGCCTTGATCACGTATCTGCTTTGCCGGAATCGTTCTTTTTCCCTGGCCATGATATGGTTAGTTTTATTTGTAGCTTGCGAGATACTCGGAATACTTTGTGAGATAGGCGATCTCGAGGATCTGGCCGCCGCCTTCTTTATTGCCGGCTTTCTGTTCCTGGTTCTGCTTGTGGCACATGTGGTGGTCGCAATATGTACCGCCTGGTGGCGGCGCCGGGCGGTCCAACGAGCGGTGATTGGCCAGATTGCGTCGGTGCTTCGCCAGAATCTGCCCTTGGCCACCGGCCTGGCCTTGGCCGCCGATTCCGAACGGGGGCAGATTCGCACCCACCTGCACCGCATCGCCCGCCTGCTCGCCCAGGGTCTTTCCCTTGCCCAGGCCGTCGAACGCGGGTTCCCCGGCTGCGACTCTTTCGTCCGCAGTCTGATCATCGCCGGAGAACGGGTCGGCCAGCTCCCTGCGGCCCTTGAACAAGCCGAAAATATGCTAATCGAACGGGACCGCCGCCGATTCTCCACCGATACCGCGGTCTGGCCTTATGCGCTGGTTGTCCTGGTTTTCGCTGTCCTGGTGGCCAGCGGCTTAATGGTAGCCATCGTTCCGAAATTCAAAGATATCTTCTGGGACTATGGCACGCCTTTACCGGCAACCACCGTAGCTTTCATTGATTTTTTCGAGTGGTTCGGTGATTTCGCGATCCTGGGGATACCGTTCATTGTGTTGCTGCCGATAGGGTTATACCTGAGCTATCGCCCGCGCCGCCTGCCTGAGCCGTCCTGGATTTCACGGCTGGCCGATGGAATCCACTGGCATACCCCCGGGCTGCGCAGAATGGTTTTCGGGCGGGATATGTCAGCGGTGTTGCGTTACCTTCGTCTGGCCGTCCGCTCGGGTATGACGCTCGAGGCCGGTGCCCGGCTGGCGGCGGCGCTGGATATCAATACCCGCTTGCGTCCGCGGGTCGCGCGTTTTGCCGACCTGCTCCAAGGCGGCACGAATATCCGACAAGCCGCCATCCAGGCCGGGCTCGGTGAAGTGACCGGGATCGCTCTGGCAGGTGGACAGCGCGACGGCCGACTGGACGCGGCCCTGCGTTTCGTCGCCGACTATTACGACGCCCTGGTCAGCCGATGGTATATCGTCTTACGGGCGCTGACCTGGCCGGGATGCACGCTCCTGCTGTTTGGCCTGGTCGCTTTCGTAGCTTTGGCCATGTTTCAACCTCTGATTGCCTTGATCGATGCCAGTTGTGCCATGTGGGGTGTGCCATGAATCGTACCCATATTACCAGACGACGCGCCTTTTTGTATGTGGAGGTCATCACCTCCATCATGATTCTGGGGCTGTTGGCCATGGTGGTCGGGTCCACGGTTCTTCAGGCCCGACGGACACGCGGGCATTATTACTGGCGGCAGGCGGCCGCCTATGCGATTGAGGCCCAGTTACAACGCTACCGCGCAGGGGCGGCCATCGACTCCCCCCCGCCGGACGGCCTGGTTCCCGACGAAATCGACTTGCGTACCAACGTCGAACCGGGCACGGGCGACTGGGAAGGATTCACCCTGGTCACGGTAACGGCTACGGTCCACCGGCCGGCGATGCCGGATATTCACGAACGACTCAGCGGGTATATCGACACGGAGACGCGGCCATGAAAACCAGGAAAACTCGGGCATTTACCCTCACCCAGGTGATAGCTCTGCTGCCGCTCATCGCGACGGCTACCGCCATGGGAACGCATCTGTACAGTCGGACCATGCGCGTCCAGCGCCTGGAGCTCGAATACATGAATGAAAACAATGCGATCCGCCATCTCGTCAAACGCCTTCAGGAAGACGCCCTGCTCGCCAATGGCGTTGAATTACACGATAACGAAGTCGGCCAGACGCTACGTTTGACCCGCCCCGGAGAGGATATCATCCTCGAAACCCGCGGCGATCGGATTACCCGTACGCTTCGGATCGATGACACAGTGATAAGCAGTTATCCGCGAACCCTGAAGCAAGCCCGGATTGATTTCACGCTTGAAACGGTGCGGGCAGACTCGAAATTGATCTGGATCAGGATGACTCGGCATTCGGAAAACACGGAAGATACGATTCCCCAATGGTTTTTCGCGGCGGCGGCCCGGGTCGGGCGGGGAGACTGACCATGCAAAAGAGAATTCATGCCCGACGTGGCGTCGCGTTGATTCTGGTGCTGACCCTCATAGTGGCCATAGGAGGTATGCTGTCCGTGCTGGCCACCGGCGCCGCCGGTCTTTATCGCAGCCGGCAAGGTCAACACATCGAATGGATCAGCCGTTCCGCGACCGACAGCGTCGCCGCCTACGCCCGCCGCCACCTGTCGGCGTGGGCCGAGAACCCGCCCGAAGGAGATATTCAACTGAACATCGATCGTCTGCTGAAAGAAGGCATGACCGGCACATGCGTCCTGTCGTTTCCGATGGTTGACGGGCAGCGCCTCTGCCGCATCACCGTCCACATCGTCCAGCACGCTTACGGGGCCCTCGAAACTCTCGATCTGCCCCTGAACCCTCCGCCCGCCGAAGCGACTATATCGGAGCCCAGTCTGTGATACGGGCATGAACATGGGGCACAAGGCGGAGCCGGCGCAAACCAAAAAATCGGTTTCAATATCTCGGGTGCCCCCCTTGTTACTTCTATCCGGAGCTATCGCCCCATCCAACCCCAACACACCTGATTGACGATTTCGTGCATGTCCGCTAGGCTTATGGTTAATACCTCAAACTGACCGATTTGGTGGCTGATGCGGCTTGGCGCGAATAAAAAGCGGTGTTTCTGGCCGATGTATGTTGTGAACAGCAACACACCGGAGAACACCGCCATGTTCACTATCGACCGCATCCC
>JAAYCU010000097.1 GCA_012729595.1 Phycisphaerales bacterium | reverse complement strand
GTTCGGCTGGTCTCGCCATCTCTGTGGCGAGCGTATGCCGGCGGACATGGAGTTCATGGATATTCGCCGTGGTACGGATGTGGAGTTCGGGCAGAGTGTTTACGAACCGTTCGGCATCGCTACGCTCGAACCCCTTACTTTCGGCGGGATTTGTGTAGTCAGCTCTGCCAGTGGTTCAGTGGGCTTCGTTCACAAGGTGATTGGCGACAATGAGGTGCCTAACGTCCTGGTAGCGGATTATACGCAACTGGACAAGGGACGTTGGACGGACAAGAAGCTGCTGGCAATTGATCGATGTCAACGCGAATCAATGGAGGCACGAACCGCGGAACAGGTGGCCCGCAAGTTGCTTATGCGCCTGCCCGGAGACGAGCATGCGATCGAATCCCTTCTGAAAAGCGGATACGATCTGGCTCGCCAGATGAGTTGGGACGTGGTCGCAGGCCAGTACTTGCTTCCCGCGATCGACGCTCTTTTCCGGAAGCCGAATGCCGCCGAAGCGGGCGCGGCCTGATTCCCAAGGTGATTTATCTTCTCCGCCGCGACCAGGCCTGGAGAAGGAGCAGTACGAGCACGGCACCGCACATGTTCGCCAGAAAATCGGCGATCGAGGGTGTCCTTCCAACAAGATCCTGGGTCAGTTCGTCAAATGCGGCATAGGCGGCCGCTATAATCGTCAGGCTTACGATCCATGCCCAGGATACCCGTCCCCGATTGTCCGCCAGTGCCCACCAGCACAAGGACGCCCATCCGCTGTACATAAGAAAATGGGCCAGCAGATCTATGTTGGAAATCTTCGGAACGAACGAGGGCACCTTCGGCACATGGGTGGCCGTAAAGATCATCGTCCAATAGAGGATCAGTACGGCCCTGCGGAAAAACGTGGTTTTATAAAAAGGCTCGTGCATGATTATTATCAAGACGCGTTTTTCGACGCAGCCAGAACGTTCTTCTTGTATATCTTGGTTTCCAGGCTACGGACATATTCCGTCCAGTCGGAGGATGGATCGGGATCGGACTTGATTTTGCTCAAATACATATTGAGTTTGGCGTCCAGATTATCCAGATGGTGTAGGGCAATCGCCTCCGGGATGGCCGGTAGCTTGGGACTGCCGAATTCATAGGAACCGTGATGGGACAGTACCAGATGCTGTAGAACCTCCTTGATCGGAGCAGGAAAAGGCTGGCCGGTTTCCGCCTCGACAGCCTTGGCTTTATCCTCGATCCACAGGGTGGCCTGCACCAGATGGCCGAGCAACTGGCCCGCGTTGCTATAGGTGAAACTGACTTGATAATCCAGTTCCGCAAGCTTGCCTAAGTCGTGCAAAAACACTCCGGCCAGCATTAAATCGAGACTGACCTCCGGGTAGCGGGGGATAACCACCAAAGCCAACTCCATCACGTTTAAAGTGTGTTCCAGCAATCCTCCCAGATAGGCATGATGGTTCTGAACCGCGGCCGGGGCCTTGCGGAATTTTTCCATCATAGCCTCGTCAGTGATAAACTGCTTAATCAGGTTCAACACGTCGCGGTTTTTGATCTGTCGCAGGATATCACGGACTCGTGCGAACATTTCATTTATGTCCCGTGACGTCTGCGGGATAAAATCGGCGAGATCCAAGCCCGCAGGGTCCGCCGGGCGCATAGCGTCCACGATAAATTGTCGCGAGCCCTTGTAATTCTCTACCCGGCCCTTGAAACGCAAAAAGCCTCCTTCGGGCATTTGCTCGAACATCGACTCGGTGGCCTGCCAGACACGGCCTAGCATCTGGCCGGTCTTGTCGCAGAGAATGCAATGGATATACAGTGCCCCGTTGTTGGTAGTTCTCAAGTCTTTCGCGCTTATTAGAAAGACCTGATCGTCAACGAATTCCCCAGGGTTCAGTTCGTTAACGTATCGTCGGTGTTTTTTGGTGCTCGGTGGCGCCATTAGGAACTCCTTACAAGTCATCAAAACGAGACATTATCCTGCTGAAGCATAACCAACCCCGGACCGGTTGCCAAATCGACGCATGCTCCCTCGCACCCTTGCCGAGCGACGAGAGGGCGGTTACGTTAAGTGCTTTTATACGGGACAATAGCGAGGTTAATTCATGCTCTGGACGAAGTACTTTATCCCAACGGTCAAGGAAACCCCCTCCGATGCGGTGGTGCCTTCACATCAACTCGGAATCCGGGCCGGTTTGTTTCGACAGGTGGCCGCCGGATCGTATACCTACCTACCTCTGGGGTACCGTGTGCTCCGCAAGATCGAGAGCATTATCCGCGAGGAGCTGGCTGCCGCCGGAGCCATTGAGCTGCACATGCCCGCCATGCATCCACGAAGCCTTTGGGAGCAGACCGGCCGGGTCGAGGCCATGGGCGACGTGCTGCTCGGTATACGCGGCAACGACTGGCAGGCCAACGTGGTTCTAGGCCCCACCCACGAGGAAGTGATTACCGACTTGGTCCGGGCGTCCATCAACAGCTACAAGCAACTGCCGGTGAACCTCTACCAGATACAGACCAAGTTCCGCGGCGAGGAGCGACCCAAGAGCGGAGTGTTGCGCACCAGAGAGTTTTTAATGAAGGACGCCTATTCTTTTCACGCCAGTTTGGAATGCCTGGACGAGACCTATCAGCGGATGTACGCCACCTATTGCCGGATTTTCGGCCGTTGCGGCCTGCCGTTCCTTGCGGTCGAAGCCGAGGCTGGCCCGATTGGCGGCGACGCCTCGCATGAGTTCATGGTTCTGACCGACGCCGGCGAGGACATCGTGGCCATCGCCGAGGGCGGGAAATACGCTGCCAATATCGAAAAGGCCGCCCGACAGATCATCCGCCACACCATCGAGCCCAAGTCCGCAATGTTCGACTCGATCGAGATGGTCCATACTCCGGACTGCAAGAGCATCGAGGACGTTTGTAGCTTCCTTAAGGTCGAACCGGCAGCCATGCTCAAGACCATGGTTTATCAGGTGACTCCGCCAGATGAGTCAGAGCAAGGAGGAAAAGTACGGCTGGTTATCGCCTGTGTTCGCGGCGACCACGAGGTCAACGAGAACAAACTACAAAAGCTCTGCGGTCCCGGCAAACTCGATTTATGTGACCCAACCCTGGCTGCCGAGGCCGGATTCACTATCGGCTACGTTGGGCCTCACCAGGCCAACGAAGTTGAATGCACGCTGGTGATCGACTCCGACGCCCGATCGGTTGCCAATGCTGTCACGGGAGCCAACCGGCCCGATTATCACGTTCGCGGCTTCAACTGGGCCCGTGACATGGCTGCGGAGCGAATCTCCCAAGCCTTGGTCGGCGACATCCGCAACGTGGCCGAGGGCGATCTGGCTCCTGATGGCAGCGGCTGCCGGCTGACCTTCCGTAAAGCCATCGAAATCGGTCATGTATTCAAGCTTGGATGCAAATATTCAGAGGCACTGTCTGCAACTTACCTGGACGAAAGTGGCAAGGCTCGCCCGTTTATCATGGGATGCTACGGTATAGGGCTGAATCGGATTCTGGCGGCCGCCATTGAAGCGCACCACGATGCCGACGGCATACGTTGGCCGCTAAGCATAGCGCCTTTCCATGTCTTGATAGTGGCCTTGGATGTTCGTGACGAGCAGGTCATGGCTACCGCCCGACAGTTGCACGATGTGTTAACCGAGCGGGGTATCGATGTTCTGCTAGACGATCGCGACTCCCGGGCCGGTGTCAAGTTTAAGGACGCCGATCTGATCGGCATCCCTATCCGCGTTACCGTAGGCAAAAAAACGCTCGCAGAGGGCCAGGTTGAGCTGAAAATGCGAACCGGGGGTGAATTGGAAAAAATCGCACCGGATGCAGCAATAGCTGAAATAGCAGAGCGAGTGGGGGCGTCAAGGCCGTCCTTAACTTAGGTTTTGACAGGACATAAGACAAATTGACCCGGCAGTTGGGGTCATTTATACTTGGGATGTTTTCAGTTGGATGCACACCTTGGTCGGCGTGCTAGCCAGAGGCCAAGCGTGTCGACTATCCATAGCCGACAAGAGGGAATTGACCCCTCTCCGGCCCATGAATCCGTCGGCCGGCCCGCAAGGAGAGGACCGCGATCCGCAACAAGAACAGGAGCTACACGATGTTTCAGCGATGTGCCGCGATTACCACATTTGGATTGGTTGTATTCCTGAGTATTTCAACGGCCGCGGCCGGGGATTGGACTATCAGCGAGGGAGGCTCATATGATATCAGTACCCAGATCGGAGGCGGAGCTAATCTGGCTGCCGGTGACGCGATCATTATTGATGGCGCAACTGATCCCAACCCTGTCACCATTCGCATAGATTCCGGGGCGGTGCCAGCTCTTGGGAAAGCGGATAAGCCGGCGATCTGGATTAAGGCCCCAGTGACGGTTACCATTCAGTTCGTCGGGACAAACAATCTGCGATTGGGTCATGAGGATGGTACTGCATTGCGAATTTACCAAGACGGTGGGGCTTTAACCGTTGATGGCAACGGGCATTTTGATTTTTCCGCGAACGAGAACAAGGTTCTGACCCTAACAGGTATCGCTAACGCAGGGCAATCGCATCTAAAATGCCCGACACAGAATCCGCCGCAGGTATTCCTCCTCCAGGCAAGCTTTTAGGCGTTTAGCCTTAGCCCCGACTTTGACGGATTTATCTTGCCGCAGGAGATTTAAGGCTAATCGTCGAATTCTCGATAGATTCTCGGCGGAGTGGCCCATACGTTGCCGAAGATGGTCCTCCCGAAAGGTCACGTCCAATGACCAGTGCAGCTTGTTCTCGATGCCCCAATGCCCGCGAATGTACCCCAGCATCGCTTCGGCGTTGGAACCATCCAAATCGCTGATATAGTATCGACGCTCCGTGGATCGAGCCTTTCCGACCTCGCGAATGCTCTCGACACACACGAAACTCCGCAAGTCTTTCCACTTTTTTCGATCACCGTACCAGTCCATCCAATCCGTCACCCAGATACGCCGCGTCTCAATTCGGCCATGTCCGGCGTCCACACTTTCGTGAAATGTCGCCGGGCGGGTTAAAACCGGCCACTACTGGGCGGGTTAAAACCGGCCAATTTTCTATCATCTTCTATACCTTAAACCGGCCGGGTTTGGCAAGTATCTTCATTTCCGGCGTCCTTGTTTT
>JAAYCU010000096.1 GCA_012729595.1 Phycisphaerales bacterium | reverse complement strand
TTGCGTGCTTCACCCATTGCATTCTCCGGATTTCAGCGGCCTGAGGTTCATTTTCGCCTGTATTCATAAGGGGAATCGTCACCTCATTATACGCCGTTGTAAGTGTCATATGGGAAATCCGGGATTACACAGTTTTTACTGGCGTCAAGGCTATCGTTCCGATTCAGATTCCGATATAGCTTTTGCTCCCGCGGCGGTCGTTCGATACTTCTGCAACCGGCTATTGGGCTTATCGGGAATAGTCATTTCCAACAGCCTTGCATCCAACAATGGTTTTATGAACTGATCGCGGAACTTGGTCCGGTTTTTCCGGCCGACGGCGTTCATGAGATCAAGCAGCGCGTTCTCGTTTAGGCAGCGCCGTAGAATCACGACTTGATGTTGATTTAGACCAGACTTGGTCCCGACTTGGTCCCGACTTGGTCCCAGTTCCGCCTCCTCCCGTGATGGAACCCTGCAAAATGTCACCACCACGGTCCCGCTCTCCTGAGTCCAGGCTGGAGCTGGATTCCCGTTCTCGCGGCACCAGTCCACAATATTCAGCGTGCCAGTACCCCATCGCTCGATAATCCCAGCTCGATGAAAAACGCTGGCAATAATCGGGTTCCAGGGCTTGGACTCATGCGGCCCCAACAACCGCTCGGGAGTAATCCCAAAATGAAAATCGCCTGGATTGGTGATCTCAAGGCGGTCATCGTACATGGCCACGGCCACGGTACCGCCCGGAACGGCGTAATCCCGATGACAGAAGGCGTTAGCCAAGGCTTCGCGGGTGGCTCGCGGTATAGCGAGAGAAAGGTTAATCTATTGGCATAACCCGTGAGGGACAGTATCTTGTTACCGGTGCCGGTATGTGAGACAGACGGATGAGTCATCCTGTATCCAGCGGTACGCCGTGGATGACGGCTCGTTGCTCCATTCACTGCCACCTCTATCGGCAACGAAACGGTCACAGACTGGAGGCCCAATCATGATGAACGCACGTTGGATCGCGGTCCTGATGCTTGGAGCGGTTCTTGCCAATGCAAGCGGTGAGCCGAAGGAACCCGGCACGGCAGGTCAACAGGCCGGTTCGGCCGGTGAGGCGAGCCCATCGACACAGCCGTCGGGGGCGCCGGGGCGAGAGCCGTCCGCTACGCCTCGGCGTGAGCATACGTTGGACCTGGGCAACGGGGTCACGCTGAAGCTCGTAGAGATTCCCGCGGGCAAGTTTCTTATGGGCAGTAAGTTCTCGGCCGAGGAGGTCGCCAGGCGGTATGGCGGCGAGGCGGGGTGGTACCAGAACGAACATCCCCGTCACGAGGTGACCATCAGCAAGCCGTTCTACATGGGCGTGACTCCCGTGACGGTGGACCAGTTCGCGGCGTTCGTCAAGGATAGCGGTTACAGGACGGATGCCGAGAAGTTCGGATGGTCGTTTGGTGTTGAAATCAAGAACGGCGAGGCCAATTTCCCGCGGGTGGACGGCTGCTCGTGGCGCAATCCGGGTTTCGATCAGAAGGGCGACCATCCGGTAGTCCACGTGAGCTGGAACGATGCCGGGGCCTTCTGCGAGTGGTTGTCGAAGAAAAGTGGTAAGACGGTGGCGCTGCCGACGGAAGCGCAGTGGGAGTACGCCTGCCGAGCGGGCACGACGACGGCATTCCCCTGGGGCGATGATCCCGACGACGGCAAGGGCTGGGCCAACGCGGCCGATCAAAGTCTCAAGAAGAAACTGCCCAAGCGGGAGTGCTTCAGTTGGGACGATGGTTTTTTGTTCACCTCGCCGGTGGGGCATTTCAAGGCCAACGCCTTCGGCCTGTACGACATGATCGGTAACGTGTTCGAGTGGTGCCAGGATCGCTTTGGGGATTACGACAAGGGACCGGTCACGGATCCGACGGGAGTGGACACCGGCGGCCTCCGCGTGCTGCGTGGCGGTTGCTGGATCATCCATCCGATGTACTGTCGCTCGGCAGGCCGCAGCCTCCGCCTCAGGCGCGTTCCTGGCCACCGGCTCATCGACGTCGGGTTCCGGGTGGTGGCGGTGTTGGCGGGCGTGGACTGATTGAGTTACCCTTTGCGCTTTGAATTGTTACCCTTTACTCTTCCTGGGTCCAGGGCGAAGCCCTGGTCGCCGCAAAAAACGCGGCCTTGGCCGTCTGATGGCCGAGAGGGTCCGGGCTATACAGCCTCCGCGTGCTGCGTGGCGGTTCCTGGAACAACCATCCGAGGAACTGCCGCTCGGCGAACCGCAACAGGAACAATCCTGACAACCGGAACAACAACAACGGGTTCCGAGTGGTGGCGGTGTTGGCGGGCGTGCACTTGCGAGGAGGCCACCGGCGTGGCATCGGCCCGGAGTTCCGTCCATCTAGCTTGAATGCGGTCATGCGACATCCACGGAGAAGGAAATCACGCGGTCCTTGGCCAACTCCGCGGCATAGGAGATGGCCGCCTGAATATCATCCTGGGTAAGGTTGTAATCCCGGGCGATATCCTCGGCAGACTCGCCGCTTGCGAGATTGTCCAGGATGACCGAGACCATCACCCGCGTACCCTTGATGCAGGGTTTGCCGTGGCAGACGTTGAGGTCGGTCGTAATTCGGGATCGCCAGTCCATGATGAGTCGCTCCTGATGAACCACGGCATGCTTGCCGGGCCGCTGCCTGCTATTATAACCAGCCCAACCGAATTTCGCCTCCCCTGTCCTTGGCCGGCAGGAAATCGATAGGCACCACCACGTCCCTTCCGGCCCAGCCAACCGGAAAATCAATCAATCGGCGGATGGAGGAATTGGGCGGCCTTCGAGATATTTCGCCGGGTAAGAACGATGAAGCTGGGAAGCAGCAGCGGACGGATGACGAAGGTGTCGATCAGCATGCCCAGGCCCAGGGCGAAACCGAGTTGCTGGAGCATCTTGATCTCGCCGACGACCATGCTTCCCAACGTCACGGCCATAATTACGCCACAGGAGGAGATTACCCGGCCGGTGTGAACCAGGGCGCGGCTCGTCGCCGCAAAGATATCTCCATCGTGGTTTTCCTGGGCCAGCCGAACGGTAAGAAACAGATTGTAGTCCTGCCCGACGGCCACCATCACGATGAACAGGAAGACCTGCACGGACCAGTCCACTCCGGAACTCCCCTGCAGGCCGAAGGCCCAGGAGGTCACCCCCAGCGTGGTCAGGTAGCCCGCGACCGTCGCGGCCACCATGAATACCGACAGCAGCACATCCCGCAGCAAGGCCACCACGATCAGCAGGATGATGGACAAGGACAGAATGGACAAGCGGCGAAAGTCGCTCTGGGTCACGTCGCGAAGCTCCATGGTTTCGGCCGTGGCCCCAGAAAGGTGGACTTGGGCCGGGATCGCGGCCTGAACAAGGGCTTGTTCGGTCGCCGTGCGAATACGATCGACGCTGGCCATGGCCTCGATACTCTGTGGGGGGTGATCCAAAACCGCCGAAAACCACATCGCCCGGCGGTCGGGGGAAATAAACTGCGACTCAACCTTACCCACGCCCAACACCAGCGCGGCGAGGTTGGCCGGGCCGCTTTCCTTCAGACCCAGGGGCGTGGTCAGTCCGCGGATATCGGACAAGCCAGCCGTCTCCTGCAAGTCGGAGACGATCCTGGCCGAGGTTGAAACCCACTCGTTTACCGACTGCGCATTGGGCGTTACAACCAGAACCCGAGCCTGAGATATCTCGCCAACGCTCCAATGTTGCCGGATGATATCCATGCCGAGGCTGGCGCTGTAGCGCGCGGGCAGACTGGAATGCGCATCGTAGCACCAGGAGAGCTTCAAGCCATGCAGCGCCGGCCAGGCCAGGACCGCCAGGGTCCGTGACAGTTTTGGCGGGGTTTTTCTCGATAGATAGGTAGGTGGGCGGCCATGGAAGGCGGCCTTGGGCATAGTGGCGTTATGGAGGACGACGATCATGCCAGCACGGACCACACGTAAAGC
>JAAYCU010000095.1 GCA_012729595.1 Phycisphaerales bacterium | reverse complement strand
TTGCGTGCTTCACCCATTGCATTCTCCGGATTTCAGCGGCCTGAGGTTCATTTTCGCCTGTATTCATAAGGGGAATCGTCACCTCATTATACGCCGTTGTAAGTGTCATATGGGAAATCCGGGGTTATAAAAGCGGGCCAGCCATTTTGCGTCGTGCGTGCGGCCGGGGGCGATGAATTTCAGAGCTACCGACTGGTCGAGTTTGAGATCATCCGCCCGATAGACTTCCCCCATTCCTCCACGCCCGAGTTGATGGACGATGCGATACCGATCCAGGAGCATGGTGCCGGCCGAAAAACGCGCGGGTTCGGCGGTCGCCGACTCCGCCGAGGCCTCCGAGCGAAGCTCTCTCAACCGCTTCTCGATACGTTCGGCCTGCTCCGGCGATAACGTAGCGGCCGTTTCCGTTTCGAGCAACGTGGCCGCGAGATGATGGGCCAGCAGGGATTCCACTTCCCGCCGGAGGTCCGGGTCTTCCGCGCAGGCCTGCTCCAGAAAGGCCGAGCGTTGCTCCTGGCTCAGTTCACAGGCCGCCAGAAACAGGCGTTTTATCTGTTGATGACGTTCCGGAGTCATGAAGAAGTCTTTTCCTGTAACTCACGGCGCAGCCATGCGCGAACGGCGGTCCATTCACTCTCGATCGTGCGTTTGGAGACCCCGAGGACGGCGGCCACCTCGGCCACGTTCAAGCCGCCGAAGAAACGAAGTTCCACGATGGCGGCCTGACGCGGGTCCACCTGGGCCAGTTTACCCAGGGCCTCATCCAGGGCCAGCAAATCCTCGTCCCTTTGCGGGGACAAGGCCACCTGCTCGTCAAGGATAATGCGTTGGAGTCGACCGCCGCGTTTAATGCGTTTCTTCTGGCGGGCATAATCAACCAGAATGCGTCTCATGGCCTGGGCCCCGATCGCCAGGAAATGCGTTTTCCCCTGCCAATCGACCTGATTCTGATCCACCAGCTTGAGGTAAGCTTCGTGGACCAACGCCGTGGGCGAAAGGGTATGGCCGACATTTTCGACGCGGAGATAGCGTTGGGCCATATCGTGGAATACGTCGTACAGGAGTACGAAAAGCCGCTCGGCGGCTCCTTGGTGTCCCGAGGCCACCTCTCCGACAACCTGGGTGATCCGTGAATTAAACTCAGTCGGCATAGGAGTACATCAATCCCTGACAATACAAAACCGTTCCGAAAGGCCGCGAATGGAAGCTATTATATCCCATGGCCCCCATGCCGGACAGCGGACGATTTTTGACATTTTCTCACCGCCGGGGCGCCGAAGGGAATAGCGAACGAATCCCTACCGCCGACTTCGGGTACGCCTCGTCTTGTCGCGCCTAAGCTTGCCGGCCGCAAGCAGTTCTGAGTTCCGCCCGAGCCACCACAGAGATGGGATGCCCCTACGGGCATACGACCGCTTGCGGATCGCCGCCGGTTTTATCGCGTAGTCATGAAGTTCGGTCCTACTCAGCCATGTGGCTGACAACGGAAAAGAATCTTGCCCGTATCGCGTGGGTACGGGCAGAGTTCATGGCAGGGCTCCACGCAAAAAATGGGAAATCGATATGTGGCAGAAAACAGTGCGAAAATGGGCGGTCTTGTTTTCAGGTACCTCCTTCGCCGCTCTGGCTGTTCCGGGATGCGAGAATCTTCCTTCCGTGATCAGCCAGTTCCTGGGCGTCATCGTCGGAGCGTGAGGCGGACAGTCAGCCGCGTGCGCGCCACTTTATTCACGCGGATCGATGAACCCTTTCACGCTATGGTTTGAGACTGAGAGAATCGTGCCTTACGGTTCTCTCGGTCTCTTATGCGCCAATGGCGCCGGTGTATATAGCGCAAGCATCATGTACGCAGCCGATTGCTCAGTAATCATCCGCTTTGGGGAATTACCGTTATAGCCATTCCATCCATACTTCGTTTGGGACCATACCGATTGGCGAAAGGTTTGAAGGCTCGCCAGCAGTCCCGGAACAACGGGTAGGATATTTATTATTTGACAGGCGGCTCTGGGAATGAGAGAGGTTTGCATTCATCGTGCCATTCTCTGATACCGTCATACCGCCCGCTATTTCGTCGCGTCATGCTCTCGTATACGCCATGTTAACATCCAATTCTCGCACAAGGCCGCACAGCAGTAAATCTTCAGGGACATCCCTGAGACCGCATAAGCTGGAGTTTTAGAATATCGGAATCGTGTCGCTAGTTTTTGTCAGCGATCTACATTTTGTAGGACAAGATCAATTTCGCCCGTTGCCTTGTCTAAATCCCGAATCCATACCCAGCGGCTGTCCCCGGACGGCTCAATCTCGGCCTGGATATCCCGCCCCAATACCGTCGCCCGCGACACCACAGCACCCTCCGGTATGGGGCCCAGCCGCACGCTCAGCCGTTTAAGGGGTTGTTCAAAAGCGTAGACGAAACGATGACGTTCGGCGGATCGTTCGTATGTGTAGCGGAGTTTCTGCCGATCGCTCCCGGTCAGGACAGGCCAGTCCTTGATCTCCATCCTTGTCCATGTGGCTGGGTAACGCGGAACCAGACGAATGTGCTCTGAATCGTTATCGTCCACACCCAGCATCAAACGCATGGCCTTGGTGGCCTCACCCAGATGGCTGTCCTGCCCCGCATATCCGTTGACCGGCAGGTAATACTTGCCGCTGCGGTGTAGAATGATGCCTTCCGGACAAGCCCAGCCGGCCATATGAGGCAGATAAGAGTGACGTACCAGCACATTGATGAACTGCTCGGCATCGGCCATCTCGTCCAGCAGCAATGCGGCCTGGGTCATGTAGCCCTGCCCGTACCCATACATGCGAATGCAGTAGTAGTCTTTTGAGCGCATCAGGCGGCGGTACGTGGCCAGGCTGATCTGGATAAACTCGCGATCAAGCTCGTCGCCAGCGGCGTAATCCTGCAACGGAGTGAACGAATCACCGTCGCTGGCCATGGTGACGGGCACCAGCGCATGGGCGTGGTCCTGCCAGTCGCACCCTTCCTCCGTATGCCAGGTACCGTCGTCTTTGACCAGGTGCTGACGAATGCCGCGCCGCAGCCTCTCGTATAGCGTCTGCCACCTCTTAACGGTTTCGGCCTTGCCGAGTTGTTCGGCCATGCGAATGGAGAGCTTAAGCCCGTGCAGGCAATTGAAGGACGAGTAGATATCATAGGCGCCACCCGCGCATTCGCTCTCCGTAAAAAGTACTTCCTTGCCCCTATTGGGAAAGTGCTTTTCGGTATCGAGCTGCCACTGAATCCACTCCACGGCGGCAGCGGTGGCGTTCCAGCGTTTCTCGTTCCACTCCTTGGGCTTCCCGGACCAGTGCCAGACCATGTATCGACCCCACATACAGTTGCCGTGCCCATCGTTCTCGCGATTGCCCTGCTCGACAATATCACCGACTTGACGCCGAAGCTTAGAGTAAGCCGAACTACCGGCGACGCGGTTCCAATGCGGCGGGTTCGCCTCCGTGAACAGGCAGTGGTCCAGCCAGTCGATGTAGGCATCAGCATGTTTGCAATAACCAAAGGCCTTGGCCTCGCGCAGCAGCTTACCGGCTCCTCGTGTCCACGCGTTCTTTCGGCCGGCCAATTCGCCTGGCGCCTTTTCAGTGTAGAGCTTGAACCATTCTTCCAAGCTGCCGAAAAGCGGGCGGTTCAGTGCCCATAGGCCCATCCCTTTTTGGTATAACCCCACGAGATAACCGGACGAGACGGGGGAAACGCAACCCACGCCACTGGCTGGCACATGCGACCCACACTCCGGCCCGTTACGGTACAGGTAACACGCCGCATAGAGGGCTTCCGGGCGGCCCTGGAAGTCGTATCGCGGACCAAAGTAACCCTCGGGAATCTCCGGTTTCTCCAGCTTGGGCAGATCGTCAAGAAAAGTGTAGAAGGCGTGCATGATCTTGCGCATGCCTGGTTCGTATTCCTTGTTCGCGATGGCCTCGAGTGTGACCATCTTCGTAATCGGCGGACGTGTACTGAGCAGAGGCAACGAACGAAGCGTCTCGATTGGTTCCGCGGTTTCCAGGGTCACGGCGGAGATAATCGGTTCGCCGGACAGTTCCTTGACACCGTAAAACTTCATAGCGGCCACCGCGCGTCCGCCCAGGTCAAGCGAGAAGATGAACCGCTGATCGCTGGTCTTGGCCCCCAATACCCGGTAGCCGTCCACTAGTTGGAGTCCATTTTCGATGTCAGTCCGAAAATGGTCTCCAGACGGGCCGCCAAAAAGTACTTCGTCCCGGTTTAAGCCCGGATTGCCGAACTGATCGCTATGCCATGCCAGATCCCACGGGCGAGACCACCACAAGTTAAAGCCGAATATCAGCGGCACCAACGTCTCTCCGCCATCTGCCCACTGAATTTCGATCGTTCCCGCCTGATCACCCACGAAGTAGGAACGGCTGTGATCGCCCTTTGGGCTGTACCAGGAACCGTTACCAATGTCTTCCGAGTGAATCATCCCCAGGAAATACGCGACGCGTACCTTGGCACCGTAACAGGCCACTTCGCCCGGCCGGGTGCCGCTCGACACAAGAAACGGGATGCCGCGCAAAATCGCCTGGTGTCCGCCGGCCGGATGCGCGGCGTAGGTCAGGGGACGGAGCGGCAACCGGGCCGTACCGATCAGACAGGTGTTCACCGGCCTTGCGAGCGAATGGCACAGTTCCAGCGTCTCCTCACCGCCGTTTTCCGCCACGATAAAGTCAACCCGCGCACCGTCAGCCGTCAGCGCGACCGCCGGACCGTCTCCTACCTTGATCGTACCATGCCAGTTGAGCGGACGGCCTTCGTCAGAAGGCACGCCTGGCGTACCGATCACCACCTGGTAGGCGCCTACCGGCAACGTCAGCGTCTGGCGGAAGGTTCGAGTTTCCTGGTTCTCCCAATCCATGGGCGGCTGACGGGTCTTGATATGTGGTGGATGATCATCGCCTTCGTGCCAGTTGCCGGTGATATCGGTACGCGAGGCGTTAAGTACGTTTGCCGTCTGGCCTAGCGACATCAATGCTATCAGCGTTTGATCCAGGCTGGCGTTCGCTTGGGTGATGATTTCGTCAGTGATATGTTGCTTCGTTTGCTGAATGAACTCAAAACCGGGATAGTCGCAAGCCAACTGCTCGAGGTTACGCTCGAGACATGATCGTACCATGCGACCGGCGTCCGGGTTTTCCAACAACGCCACACCGCCTGGTTGTAAGTATTGCTCAAGATCGCGCGCTTCGACGGGAAAGTCCGCCGAGAATGCCTTCCACGCTTCCACCGCCTCCTCAATGTCGGACTGGACGACATCGCTTTCGTTTGGGACGGGAAAACGCCGCCCTTTGCGCTCCTCTTCGGTGCGCCAAGCCTGCACACGCTGGCGGGTGTTGCACAATGTGTCCAGCCAGGTGTTACCCCGAACATACAGCACTGAGACCGCTTGATCGGTGACAGCGGATTCGTCGGCAAACACCGTCGGCGACGGATAATTAAATAGCAGGAACGACAGGCACATGATTCGGGCGACATGCGACCAGGAGCATGTTGTGACCATTGGCAAAATACACATAGGGATACCCCCTTTTCGTTTACGGAAACCCCGGCGTTCGCCTGCGCTTAAACAATACAATCATTGATTATTCGTCATCGCTAAAGGGCCTTGAACGCCGCCTGCCGAAGGCCTGGATGACTCGGTCATTATAACAGTAAAGTTCTGAGTACGCCCGCCTTCTTGGCAACACCAAATATTCGTAGTACCGCTTGACAGAGAACGCTCACGCCGGGCTTCAATGCGCCGTGTCCCGACCCATTATGATTATTCTCGAA
The DNA here is from genome assembly GCA_012729595.1 of Phycisphaerales bacterium. Classification (GTDB taxonomy): domain Bacteria; phylum Planctomycetota; class Phycisphaerae; order UBA1845; family PWPN01; genus JAAYCU01. The sequence continues at coordinate 28,148 of JAAYCU010000095.1, read as the reverse complement.
AGCAGTATTACTTCATGGGTGCTCGCCAAAATACTTGGCCATCCCCAAGGAACTTAACTATAAGTGTTAGCTGTTTGGCCCGGCCAGCCTTTGGAGCTATACTGAGAAGTATGTTGACTCAGGTGCCTTTACCAGAAAAATACCACACGCTCAGCCTCGAACAGATGGCCGAGCGGATTGGTGCGCATAAGCGGGCCTTTGGCGATCGACTGGTGATCCTAGGCCACCACTACCAGCGCGACGACGTGATCCGGTTCGCCGATTTCACCGGCGACAGCCTCAAGCTCAGCCAACTTGCCGCCCGGCAGAAAAACGCCGAATTCGTGGTTTTCTGCGGCGTGCATTTCATGGCCGAGTCCGCCGACATCCTTACGGACGACAGCGTGCAAGTCATCCTTCCCGACCTGACCGCCGGGTGCAGCATGGCCGACATGGCCACCCTCGAGCAGGTCGAGGAGGCCTGGGCGTACCTGACCGACGTCACCGACGAGAAAATCATCCCCATCACCTATGTCAACAGCGCGGCGTCAATCAAGGCCTTCTGCGGCCGTCACGATGGGGCCTGCTGCACCAGCAGCAACGCCCGGCGCATCCTCGAATACGCCCTCGACCAGGGCGACAAGGTGCTTTTCCTGCCCGATCAGCACCTCGGGCGTAATACGGCCTACGCCATGGGCTGGCCGCTGGAATCCATGATCCTCTACGGCCCGGACGACAACGATTTTTCCGACGAGCAGATCCGCCAGGCCAAATTCATCCTCTGGAAAGGGTTCTGCAGCGTTCACCAGTATTTCACCCCGGAGGACTGCGCTCAGGTCCGCCGGACCGATCCGGACCGCAAAATCATCGTACACCCCGAATGCTGCTGGGAAGTAGTCCAGAAAGCCGACCTGGCCGGCAGTACGGAATATATTATTAAGGTCATCACCGAGGCCCCGGACGGCTCGCGTTGGGCGGTCGGCACGGAGATCAACCTGGTCCATCGGCTGATCGAGCAGAACCTCGGCCGCAAGGACATTCGCCTGCTCGGCAAGCCACAGTGTCTCTGCACGACCATGTTCCGGATCGACCTGCCGCACCTGCTGTGGTGCCTCGATGAGCTGGCCGCCGGCCGGGTGGTCAACCGCATCACCGTCGATCCGGCCACCCGCCGCGACGCCCTGCTGGCCCTCGAGCGGATGCTCGAACACGTCCACGCCGAGCCGGTTTCCTCTAAGTAATCGCCAAGATCGACAAGCTGCCTGAGTCGGCATCACGATGAACCCGTGGTGAAAACGCGCCCGACAGGATTCGAACCTGTGACCCCCGGTTTAGGAAACCGGTGCTCTATCCTGCTGAGCTACGGGCGCAAAGCATACTTGCAGGCTACTCAAATACTGGCCGGAACGATTATAACCTGCCTGGCCTGGGCAACAAAGAGCGGAGCAGCCGTTTCCGGAAAGGTTTCGATATTATTGAAATAGCCGGCGGCACTTATATTGTATTGGCACCGGGCTTAGTCGGCCCCATTCTTGTCAACCGTGCAGGGCAAGCGTATCCTGATACCATGTCCACAATGAGCAAAATCACTCTCGATGATCTCCGGTCTCGCAAGCGGGCCGGCAAAAAATTCAGCGTTTTGACCTGTTATGATTTCGCCACGGCCAGGGTCATGGACCAAGCCGGCGTAGAGGTGCTGTTGGTCGGCGACAGCGCCGGCGAGGTGGTGCTTGGGCTGCCAAACACGCGGGGCACTCCACCGAACGTACTGCTGCATCTGACCGCGGCCGTTCGCCGTGGAGCTCCCAACGCGTTTCTGCTGGGCGATTTCCCGTTCGAATGCATGCAGATGAACGACAACGCTCGCATCGACTGGGCGCGGCATTTCATGCAAGACGCCGGCTGCGACGCCCTCAAGGTGGAAGTCACCGGCCAGGACGCCGACCTGGTCTCCGCATTGCGTGACGCGGACGTACCGGTAGTTGCCCATCTGGGGCTGCTGCCGCAACACATCGACCCCGTTACGGGGTATCGAGCCCGGGGCAAGACGGTCGAACAGGCCCGGGAACTTCTGGAGGACGCCCAGATACTGGAAAAAGCCGGGGCGGTCATGCTGCTACTAGAAGCAGTGGCCGGCGAAGCGGCCCGGGCAATCTCCTCTAGAACGTCCCTACCGGTAATCGGATGCGTGGCCGGTCCGCATTGCGACGGGACAGTCGTCGTCCTGCACGACATGATCGGCTGGGGAGGTGGACATCCACCCCGCCGGGTCAAAGTCTACGCGAACCTCGCGGACGTGATGCGATCGGCGTTCACGGCATATGTCGAGGATATCCACACCGGGCGATTCCCAACCGATGCCGAAGCTATTCACATGAATCCCGGTGAATACGAAAAACTCGTGTCCGCTGATTAAGGAACCCGATGCTGCTATCAATCGTCATTCCCTGCCGAAACGAGACGGCAAACCTGCCTGAGCTGTATCGCCGGCTTAACGCGGTGATCGGAGAGGTCATCGCCGACCGCCGGCTGAACATAAACGAGGCCGAGTTCGTTTTCGTGGACGATGGCAGCACTGACGAAACTCTTGAGCATCTGCGAATGCTGGCCATGAAAGACAATCGCCTTCAGGTAGTGGCCTTGTCCAGAAATTTCGGGCATCAGGCGGCATTATCGGCGGGGATCGATTACGCCAGAGGCAACGCGGTGGTGGTCATGGATGCCGACTTGCAGCATCCGCCGGAGATGATCCCACAATTCGTAACCCAATGGCGGGCCGGCTATGAGCTTGTTTACGCCTATCGCGACGGAGCCCGACCCAGGCTCGGATATCGACTTATCAACGCGCTAATGAAAGTCCGCGTACCGCCGGAGGCTGCGGATTTTCGACTGATGGACCGCCGGGTGGTCGAGGCTTTCCGGAACATGCCGGAGCGGGCCCGTTTCATCCGGGGCATGCTCAGTTGGCTGGGTTTTCGACAGACGGGGATCCCCTATGACCAGCCCGAGCGTTTCGCCGGACACCGAACCTACACGATACGGCAAACCGGACGTATGGCGTTGTATGCGGTACTGGCTTTTTCCAGCGTACCTCTGCGAATGGCTTCGGTACTCGGGCTAATGACCTTGCTGGCGGGGCTGGGTTATGCCGTATATATCCTATACGCCCGGATGGCCGGTTGGCCCATCGAACCCGGCTGGACCGCTTTGATCCTTACCGTCTTGATCCTCGGCGGCGTGCAACTACTCTGCCTGGGAGTCATCGCCGAGTATATCGGATGCATTTTCGAGGAGGTCAAACACCGTCCGCTATACGTCGTAAGGGAACATATCACCACGAACAGAAATATATCCTCCACGCGTCATCAGCCAGACACGGAGCCCCCCCGGACCCCGAAGATTCAAACATAACCCCGGCATCAGTGCATCTCCACCTCGCACGGACGGATCACCGGCCGGTAGAAGTTGAATTGCACGTTCGGATGGTCGGCCAGCAAAGACATGGGCACGGCGCTGTCGGGAATTTTTTTGCCGATCATCAGCGTGGTCAGTCGCATTCCGAAAGAATTATCATGAACCCCCGGATGCCAGATCGACACCTTTTCCGACTGCCAGGTCTGTACCGGTCCGACGGTCAAGGCCTGTGTAGGAACCATCCCTACCATGCCGGCGGCACTGGTCCGGGCATTTTGCAGGATGGTACCCGGATGCAAGTCCACCACGCGTGCGGTCAGCTTGCGATATTCCGCCGGGCTGGGCGGCTGATCCTTGTACTTGCCTTTGCGAGGTAGCGGATCATTAAAGGCCCAGTGCTTGACATCACCCTGCCCGCCCTGCATTACCGCGCACCGTACGCCTTCCCAACTCTTGATATAAGGTTTCGTGTCCGCCTTCGGGAAATGCAGATTGTTTTCCGGCATACGCAGCTTTTTCTGGATGCGGTTAAAGCAAAGCTCCCGGTCGGCCCGCTCGAAGGATAGCGGATAAGTAACCGGCGCTTCCCCACCGTCGATGTACCATTCGTCCATGCCCCAGAAATGAGCATGTTTCAGGTTCAACCCCAACTCGTTGACCAGACGGGCGACCAGTGGTAACTGCTCCGTTGGACCAATCGGACCGCAAATCCCTACCGGGTTGTCCGCGGTCGCTTGCTGCCAGGCAGTGATATACTCCAGCGCCTCGGCCAGAAAGAATTCCTCGAGCGTGTCATAAAAGACGACCTTGAACCCCTCGCGCGCCATACCCTGCATATCCTTGACCGTCAGCCGGGCGGCGTCCTTGAGGATCGCGTCGTCCAGCGTCGTGTAATCCCACCATTCCGCCGCCATCAGGCTGAGTTTACGAGCCATGACTCATTTCCTTTCATAAACAAGATCGCCCAGTACGGTTTTCAGGATGTTATTCTGCGGATACGGATGCCCAAGATGCTGCCGAAAGCCCTCGGCGAAAGGCCGACCGATACGGCCACCCCTCTCGGCGGACATTTTTTTCATGGTCATCACATACTCATCGATACCGTGATGTTTCAGCAGCCAGTCCCGTTGGGTCTCGTGGCAGCAGAGCATTTGCTCCTTAATCCCGATAACGTCAGAGATATCCACCAGAATTCGCGGCTCGATCGAGTCGCCGAAAATATCCCGCCCATCTATGGAATCGGAGTAATATACGTGGGGAACATAATTGATTGGGGAATAACCAGGTGTTTCCAGTAGGGGTATACCGGCCGCGAAAGCGGCCATTTGCACTACACGGCTGGCTGTCTCATGATCGATCATGTAGTCCTGCGGACTGGGCGCGAAGACGACTCGCGGCCGCACTTTCCGCAACAACTCCACCGTTTTGGTCAAGGTTGGCCGGTCGTAGGACAGAAATATGTCCAAACAATGCAGGCAATGATACTTGCCGTTTAACACGGCAGCGCTACGAGCCGCCTCGACGGGACGAATGCTGGAGATCTCCTCCTGGGTATGTTCCGCTGAACCCATATCGCCCGCGGTCATGGTAGCGCTATGGATTTCCCATCCTTTTTTATATAGCAAGGCCAGCGTACCTGCACACAGCAATTCGGTATCGTCCGGGTGTGCACATATACTCAGGGCAACAGTATCACTACTCATCGGTCCATCCTGCATTAAACGCCTTGTCCATCGGTGGAATTATGATCCGAGATCGATCCGTATGCAAGGCGGGACAGGAGCATACCATCATAAAACCATGGATTACGACGCCAGGTTGATGCGTGTTCTGTATGCAACCAAAACGAACCCCCTTTTTGTCGATTGCAGGGCATCTACCTTGTTCATACGGTGCTGACGGGGAGAAAACGAGGCATGCATCGAAGGAGTTCTGATGAAATTATATGTAGAAGGCTTCAACGACCGGACAAGGCCCTATCAGAGCCGGAAGCGGCAGCGCCCGGACGGATGGGGTGGATCTTGATCGACCGGGAGAGTGGGTTGCCATGGGTTACGCCGCTCGGTGTCGGCCGGTCGCTTCCGCTCCCGGTTCGTATGGGGGCGTACATGTTCGAGGGTGGTTCGATCTTATGGAACGGTTACTCACATTCGATCCCTCTCTATCGCTTCGGGCTGGTAGGGGTGCCTCATTCTGCCGGGGAAGGATGTTCTACGGGATGAGTGAAGCCCAATAGCTTTGGTGAGCAGTCCAATTCCTCGAAAGTGAAAGGCCGGCCACACTCGGGGCAACGCATGACGGTCAAGCCGAAAAGATAGTAGTCACATTGCGGGCAATGATCGTAGGGACGCTTGCGCAATCGACAGGTCAGGAGCAACCAAATGGTCCGCCGCCAGCCATGGCCGGTTAGGGCGTGGCCTCGCCGATCGAAGCCAGCAGCAGGCCGCACGAGGCGACAAACGACAGGTACAGACCATAAAGGGCCGTACCCCCAATGCTATGGCCGATTAGCACATAACCGAACCAGACAACCGCCATGAGTGAGGTGATGAATACGGGCCCCAGGAAGGGGCATGGACGTAAACGAAAAGAAAAGAGCATATAGGTCAATCCAAGGCATGGCATGACCACAAATACCAGACCTATGACAATCATATCGAGCCAAGGCCCGGGATTACCTCCTTGAAGCATCTCCAGCGTAAAGGCTGTAAGTAAAATCAAACAGTGCACGATAATCAGGATGGATAAGAACACTCCGATGCACAATATACCCCTGCGCATTTTCAGCATTCGGCATACGGCTCCGACGGCCATCAATAGTCCGCATATGCCGCCAGGTTAACCACGTAAGCTACGAAGTAATCGCCCAGTTCATTCCAGTTGGGCCAATGCGGTGATTGGATTGGTTTGTCAATGTAATAACGAATTTCCTGTGATGGAATGTGGGGGCTATTGCATACGACAATCGCGGGCATGAAGAACGTCGCTGCCAGGAGGAGTCCGGAAGTAGTGCTGAGCATCCGCCACGGTCGAGCCCGTGCTTCGCGCTCATTGGAGGATGGCTGTCCAGTAGCGGGCTGGGTTGCTTCCCGAGTCATGGATGGGAATTATACCAGGAGGCGCTAAGCAATGCGACGAGAAAACGCGATCCATGAAACATTCCAGCGTCGAGGCGATGCACGGGCAGATGCGATTCCCGTGAAATGACAACAGGATCGAACCTGCCTATGTCACCCAACCGCCTTGGTTCCCTTGCTCGCGCGACGGGCTGGTATCGGCCGGGTGGTGTGGGCAGGCTCCGGTACTCCGGGGTCTGCCCGTGTCTGACCCGCAAGAAGACGGACATCGCATGTCCTGGAGCGCCGGGTTTCACGATGATTGCGAGGTTACTCGTAATCGTACCCTCGCTGGCGCTTCGGGCTGGTATTGGGAATTGGCATGTTTCCCATGCATCGGAAAACCGGCCGAGTGGCATGGAATTTACGGATCGCAGGTGTTAGCATGTCGCGGCAGGGCTGAATAACATTTTCGCGAATGGCCGGGCGGGGGCCGGCGAACGAGGCAATGTCGTGGCCGTCAATAAACAAGTCAGTATTGTGCGTACTATCCCGTCGCCGCCGCGGCAGGCAACCGACGCTCATAAGGGCGATTGCGGACGGTTACTGGTTCTGGCCGGCAGTCTGGGTATGTCCGGCGCACCCGCCCTAGTCGGCCTGGCCGCCCTGCGTAGCGGCGCGGGGCTGGTCACTATCGCCGTACCCCGGAGTATTCAGCAGGCGGTGGCTTCCTGTTGCCCCTGTGCGACCACTATCGGCCTGCCGGAAACGTCCACTGGCCAGATCGACCCGCAAGCGGCGCGATCCCTGTTCAAAGACCTCGGCCTGCTCGATCCGGCCCCGGTCGGCAACCCGCCCGACTGCCTCCTGACCGGCCCGGGAATCGGGCGCGGCCCGGGGCGCTACGGCCGCGATTTCTGGGAACTGATCAACGCCTTTCGCAACGGCCCGCTGGTCCCGGCGGTCATCGACGCCGACGCTTTGAACCTAATCGAGAAAACCGGGGCGGACCGGCCCGACGGCTGGGACGGCCAGTTCCATTTTCGAACCGTCATCACCCCGCACCCCGGCGAGTTGGCCCGGATGCATGGTGTTTCCATCCGCGAAATCCAGGCCGACCGCCGTGGATATGCCGTCCGCACCGCCAACCTGATGAAGGCCAGCCACGACACCCCTGAATATGCCCCGACCGTCGTTCTCAAAGGCGCCGGCACGGTAGTAACCGACGGACGACGAGTCTATACCAACCGCACGGGCAACCCGGGCATGGCCACCGGCGGCAGCGGCGACGTGCTTACGGGGATCATCGGGGCGTTGATCGGTCAGGGCATGGACAGCTTCGAGGCGGCCGTCACCGGCGTTTACGTACACGGCCTGGCCGGCGACATGGTCGCCGGAAAAATCGGCCAGATCAGCCTGATCGCCACCGACCTGATCGACGCCCTGCCTCAAGCATTCATGAAAATGACCCGGTCTCGTAAGAAAACCACTGCCCGCCGATCGGCAAGCGGATAATTACAACCATGCGTCGCCAGATCGCCGACTTACCACTGCATGGAGGCAAAGCGCCCGCCTGGCTGTTCCAGCGGATGCACCGGCTGGCCGGCTCGATTATTCAATTGATCGTCGCCGACGTCGGGCCGGGCGAGATGCTCAATCGCCTGGCCGACCCGTTGTGGTTCCAGGCGTTCGGCTGCGTACTCGGCTTCGACTGGCATTCCAGCGGACTGACTACCGTAACCTGCGGAGCGGTCAAGGAGGCCTACCGGCGCATGGGCCCGGACCTCGGCATCCACGTAGCCGGCGGCAAGGGCGGCGTCTCCCGTAAAACGCCCGAGCACATCGCCCGCGTCGCCGACCGCCGGACCCTGCAAGGTGACCGCCTGATTTACGCCTCGCGGACGGCCGCCAAGGTGGACAGCGCCGCCGTGCAGGACGGCTACCAGATCTATACCCACCATTTCTTCTTCAGCGATGACAACGAATGGTGCGTCGTCCAGCAGGGCATGAACGAAGCCGACCGGTACGCCCGTCGCTATCACTGGCTGGGCAGCGCGGTACGCGATTTCGTCTGCGAGCCGCATCAGGCTGTCGCCTCGCCACCGGCTCGAAGCCCCGACCTGCTGAACATGGTCGCGGGCGAGGCCGGGCCGTCGCGGGACCGCTCCGCCGAGCTGGCCCGTATGAATCCGGACCGGCTCCTGCGCGAAATCACCGTCGGCCCGTCGCTCTTCCTGCCGGCCCATCATCCGGTTCGGGATACGGACATCAATCCTCAAAGGCTGGGCAACATCCTGCGTCTGGTTCACGAGCGTCAGCCGGCTGACTTCGAGACCCTGCTCGGCGTTCCGGGAGTGGGCCCAAAGACCGTCCGCAGTCTGGCCCTGATTGCTGAATTGATTTACGGGGCGGCGGCCTGCCGCAAGGACATTACCCGCCGATGGAACCCCCGGGATCCCGCGACGTTCAGCTACGCTCACGGCGGCAAGGACGGGCACCCCTTCCCGGTCGATCGAACGACTTATGATCGCTCCATCGCCCTGCTCGAACGGGCCGTCCGACGGGTCAAAAGCGATCCGACTGGTAAGGAACAGGCCCTGCGAAGACTGGCTCGAATCGTGGATAGCCATAGCCGTAACGTAACCGTTATCCAGGACGGAATATGAATGCGAGTTGATCAAGCAACGGATAGAGGTACGGTTGGATACCGCGTCGCCGAGCGAAGTATGCCTGCGAGGCACATCACGAACTTGTAGCGGCCTCGCCCTATCTCACGCTTCAGATATGACCTTTTAGACTCGATAGCGATTTATCGGTGACAAATTGGATACCTATCTCGGTTTCTTTCTTATCGAGCTTCTGCATACGTCGGATTTCCGCGGGGATCCACAGCATCTCGTCCGGCCCGCCGATACCGAGCATCAGCGTCGTCTCGGGCTGGATTAACAGATCGCCAGCCATCTTCCGCTCGATCGGATCTTCCAAAGCACTGTTTCTAACCTGCAGACACCCCCCGCCTTCTGATACATTTATGATTTTGGCGTCGATTCGCTTTCGCCCGTAATTCGTTTTCACAATCAACTGGGCGCATCCGCACATCACTTTCCGCGGATGTTTACGTCGGCATTGTTCCACGGGAGCGTCCGCAACCGGCGGCAAATCACGGACAATAGAGAGTATCTTCTTCTTCAGCGACGTTCCCAACAAACCCCAGGACAGGCGAGCGATATCATAGGCCCGGATAACAGTCTGTATTTCCTCGGCGATGGCTTTCAACGACTCCATCTCCCGCAGACGCGACTGGATAGAAGAGGTGATTTCGTGCGACGGGTCGGACGTTATTTTCCTGCCCAGCGGTCCCGCCTGATCCGCCCCAACCTTGAACCCCCCTACCGTCTCGGTGCAATGGGCCACGCACAAATTGCCAGACCAACAGGCTTCGTTTACCTCGATTTGAGCACGGAGCCAGGTTCCATGGCAGATGTTAATTTTCGAGATAAAACAGATTCCGTTATCGGATATGTCGCGTAGCGGGTATTCCACCGGTGGACCAACGCGGTTATCGGTCAAGACCTGAATAACCACAGGTATATTCAAGGCATAACGCGGCGACGTTCGCTTGCCTAGCCAACGGTCCCGCACCACTTCGTCAACCTCGTCGATTCTATCCAGAAGCTCATTGAGGTCGGGCAAATACTTCTTGCTTGTCTGTACTGGCATATAAGATCCCCTTACAACCGAGGAACAATACTAATCCACGGAAGCCTACAGGGTTCTTACGATTGAAAATACGGAAAAGCAACGCAGAACTGGAGTGGGCCATCGTTTTTGGATGCCGACGCCGACCCGCTTGACTCAGCGAAGGGATTATCGGGCCAGGATCAACGGTACGGATTCATCAGGATATAATGACCGGGGCAATGGACAACTTATGTATTTGCCCGGCCAGATGCGATCGGTGGGCCATGACTATCATCTCGGCCCCCGTCTCGTAATACCCCTTGGCGACATAACGGCAAAAACGGACTGCGCCAGTGATGTAGGTGATCGGCCTGCCGGGCAATGCTATCTCCAGCTCAACAGGATCCTGAATAGTAAACAAACGCCGTGACACAAAGGCAAATCCGCCGCGGGAGAGGTTCCGAGTTCGGCCGGCAATTTCCAGAATCTCATGCTGATCAGGACTGAATAATCGAACCTTGCTATTGACCCGGAATGGCTGACGCCGGCAACGCCTCTCGTCCGCCTTGCCGCCAGCCTCTTGCGACGACTGTCGCGCCGCAAGACAGTCCAATTCGTTCAACAGTGAATCCAACAGTTGCTTATTGTGCTCGGTGATCAAAACAGGATCCTCGGTAGGATACAATCCCCGGCTGAGTACGATACATTTCAGATCGGCCGTAAGAAATCGCGAGTTGACTACATTCCGTTTAATTAAACCCTACGTGCCAATATCTGCCCGAAACGCACCCGGTTTACATTTCCCGTCGGGGGTGTTAACTTGTTGCGGATGACTCAGGGCATTTCCGGCTAGGCTTTACGATTATTGGAGGACTCCATTTATGGTTCCCGTCCCTCGAAAAGTCACCATTGTCGTTCTGTCCGCGAGTTGCATGCTCTGCGGTTGCCAGGACAACCGCTCTTCTCTCCAGATCCGCGTCCCCCTCGACCGACAGTACATTCTCGACGACCCATCGGAACGTCCCATAAAAGTAAGCCTGCCGATGGATCAACCGTTCAATATTCATACTAAGCGCAGCAACCAGAATCCGGGGCTCGACGGTACCGCCCAGGGCCATTCAGACGCTACCGCTGCAGGCCGAGCCAGTTGTTCCGTGGAGGCCGCCAACGGCGGGTCGGCTTTGGCGGAGTTCACCATCGGCCACCGTATTGCCAACCAGACCGACTATTTCCAGAACCTGTCCGTCGAACTCGATTGCCGATGGCAGCATGCCCTGCATACGTCCACCGACCCGACAGCCGACACGATCGCGCGGGCCGACCTCCAGATATTGGTTCTGGATGCCAAGGGTAAAATCCTGGCCACAATCCCGGCACTCAAAACCGACAGCGACCAGATTCAGGCATCGGCCGAACTGCTCGACCACCGTAAGCTTTCCGTTTCGTTAGAACCGAAACTTCGCTACGACATTATTCTGACGGGAAAAGTTGAGGCCCAAAGCGCCGCCGGACAAGAGGCCTCGGCCCGTCTTGAGGTTAATGACCTCAAGATCAACCTGAGTTTCTGCTCCGAACAAAAGGAGATCACACAACCTGCTCCATGACCGCATTTGTCGGGGGGCGCAACAGCCGAGGTAATCAGCATGGCGGTAATTCAGATTTTGAACGAACAGGGAGCGAAAGTGGTCACCCTGCCCTCTGGCAAGGCGGTCATCGGCCGGGCTGGAGACAACGACGTGGTCCTGGATGACAAGCTGGCCAGCCGAAAGCACTGCGCACTCGAACCGATCAATGGAGGGTTCATTCTCCGCGATCTTGGCTCGCGGAACGGCACGGGTATCAAGGGCAAGCCCGTCAAGGAAGCTCAGCTCAATTACGGGGAAACCTTTACTGTCGGCAAAACCGTCCTCCGCGTCTTCGAACACACCGCCCCGGATATTGAAATCCTCGACTCCGGGGAAACAACTCTCGAGGAAATAGGCGACGACGAAGAAGCTGAGGCTCTCGAGGCCCTGGTCGCCGAAGCCGAAGAGGAAGAGGAGCCCCTTGTCGAAAAGATCAGCGTCTCCCAGGAGGAAATCCTGGCCAAAGCCCGGCGAGACTTGAACAGCCTCCGATCCGCCGGAGAGGATCCCGGGTTCGGCCTGGAACAGGTCGCCCTTTTCGACCACCAGGGCAAACCTGTACACACCAGCAACACGGACGACAGCTCCTCCGAGGCCGTTCGCACCCTGCGATTGCTTTACTACGGTGCGTTCCGTACCAGGGCCACCGACCTGCACTTCGACCCGGTCGAGGACGGCTGCCAGGTCCGATTCCGCGTGGACGGAAAAATGATCTCCGTCGTCCTGTTGCCAGAGCAGATCGGGCGAGCCCTGCTCGGCGTAGTCAAAATCCTTTCAGAACTAGATATCGCCGGACGCCAGGGCATCCAGGATGGAAGCTTCGTAGTCGCATGCAACCGCCGCGTCGATAACCGAGTGTCTCTTACCCCATCCATGCACGGGGAGAAACTGGTGATCCGCGTACTCGACTCGGCCACCCTGCCTACCCGACTGGATAAGCTCGGGATGCCCCGCAACATGCTTAAGCCCGTAACCTCCCTGTGCAAAATGGACGCCGGCATGATTATCGTCAGCGGGCCTACCGGAAGCGGAAAAACCACCACGCTCTATACCGCCCTGCGAACCATCGACGCCCGCTCGCGCAATGTGGTCACCATCGAGGATCCTATCGAGTACCATTTGGCCGGCATCACTCAGATTCAGGTCAATACCAAAAAGGGGCTGGATTTCGCCCCGATTTTGAAATCCGTGCTGCGTCAGGATCCCGACGTGATTCTGGTCGGCGAGATGCGCGACCGCGACACAGCCCAGACCGCCCTGCAGGCAGCCATGACCGGCCACCTGGTATTTTCCACCCTCCACGCCCGAGACACTATCGGATCGATCTATCGGCTTCTGGATCTCGGCGTTGAAAATTACATGATCGCCAACGCCGTCTCCATGTGCCTGGCCCAGCGACTAATACGTATGCTCTGCGGTGAGTGTAAAAAAGCCTATAAACCAAAACCCAGCCAGGTCGCCCGCATGCGTATCGACGCCCGCACCCTGCCGACGCTATACGCCCCCACTGGCTGCCAGCGCTGCATGGGGGTCGGCTTCTGGGGCCGAGCAGCCATATTCGAGCTGCTCAGTTTCAACGATAAGTTGCGCGATGCCCTGATCACCACCACTACGATCAAGGACATACGCGAGGCCGCCGGCGAGTGGTCCTTCCAAACCCTGCTGGAAAGCGGCTATCAAAAAGTACTCGAAGGCTTGACCAGCATCGAGGAAGTCGAACGCGTTGCCACCCGGGAATAGCGGAATACCCTCGGCTTGCGCGCAAGCCTCTCTGGGGCGTCCAGATCGACGTTGAAGGTGATCGCGTATTTGCCGGACTCGTCCCTACCGATCTGCCAGAAATCGTTACGGTACCCTGATGATTGATCGATCACCGACCATGCTCCGTCCTCGCCCAGCATGGCCAGTTCTCCGCCACGATAATCATCGAGTCCGGCAAAGGTGAGTGGAACATAACCGAGCCCGCCGGTCAGGCTGAGTTCCGCATTACCTGACGCGTCAACCTCGACATGCGGTGGATAGGCCCGCAGAAGTCGGCCCTTTTTCACAACGATCTGCATATCATTACCCACCGCCTGGCGAAAAACAGGTTTCCAGGTGTTTTCGTTGGCTTCCAGATCCTTCCGTAGCCCCTTGTTGGGGCCATAGTAGTCTTTCGCGAATTGGGGCAATACCAGCAACTCCACCCAGGCCTCGACATAATCTCCGGGCTGCAGTAGTGTCACGTCCGACGGGGCCGTAAGCTCGATATTACAACTGTCCGGCCCCTGCTTGTTACTTCTTTTATCCTCGGTACCGTAACAGGCGGCCACCGGCGGCGCCTCCCGTCCGGCAAGTCGGGCTTGCCAGTAACGAATTACCAAGCCGCGGTTGGCCCAAGCTCCGCCTTCTTCGTCTTTGCTGATCCCCTCATGCAACGAGAACCACGGCACCTTGCCCCCACATGAGATCCCCTCTCGGTGGTATGTAAGGCCACCCTGCGGTGCCGGCCACTCCTCGAGCAGCCCGGTCTCGTCTCCTCGAGCTAGCTTGCGAAATTGATGATCATTGTACTTGTCGGCCCCGACCTGATAAAAAGCCAACCGACTGAACGGTGTGGGCTTGACTACATCATAGCGAAAATAGTGATAAGCTCGGTTGAGATCGTCACAACGCGGAGTCATTACTCGCATGGTGGCATTAATGTGTCCGTCACTGCTGATCCCGGAATACACGACCTCCGTAAGATTCGGGCCGTGACTGAGATAGGCCGTACGCATGCGACTCAGAAAACGCCTCTGGCCATCTGTCCCGACATATACAAGAAAATCGCCGCCCCCGACATTATTGGTCCAGGTCCACTTACCGTCTTTACTATTCATGGCCGTGACCATCAGCGGGCGCATGTCGTCGATCATCGAGCGATTAAGGCATATATCAGGATCATAACAGATACTCTCCCCCCAACTGCCGATGGCGGCCTGGTCCCAGAGTTGGTCCGTTCCCCAACCGATAAGGCAGAGTTGCGCATGCGAGGCCAGTGGAACCTTGCCCCACTTATTGATCGCGCGGCCATACTCCAGGTCAACAACCGCTTGCGGAGCTAGCCTGATATGCGTCAAGGCGCGTAACCATAAGCCATCATAGAGCGTGGGGGCCGTTTCTTTACGATGCCAGTTTTTCGATACCTGTACGTCAAGACCGGTAGGATGACCCTGCATGTCCCTGAGCATCGGCACTACACCGGTTATACCGGGAACCCCATCCCCGTCAGCCAGCATGAGCCGCACAACCTTAGGCGTTCCTCCCGGGTTATTCAAACGCAGGTGGATACGATCCAGATAAGCCTTGCTGGGAATCCTCTTGATACGGCGATCGGGCATCGTGATTCCATGCCAGCCGCGAACCGGATCGTAAACCACGGGCACAGCTTTTCCGCTTTGCGCCTCGAAAGCCTGCACCAGATCCTTGGAGGGAGCCGTTTCCGGTGTTCCTGGAAAAACGACGGCATGTACCGCCTGCGATGCGTTCCCCGGCCAGTTGCCAACGATGCCAACCTGTTCGACCACCCGATCCCCTGCGGAAAACCGGATGACCGCCCGACAGTTCGACAAATCCTCGCGAGGCACGATTTCCAGCAGAAAAGCAAGTCGATCCGGCCAAGCGATGATTTCCAGGCGACCACCGGCTGGCAAGGGCGTTCCTGCGCTATCCTGGAATACCAAGTCTTCAATATCGCCTCGCTGCAGAAACCGCCCACTCTCGACCATCCGGGGGTGCCTGCCGGAAACACAGGTGTACTTATCCCGACCGACTTCAACAATAAGCTCAAGTTTCGCGGGCGGCAGATTGAAGATTACCTCGTTACCCTGGGAGACCGCCTGAACATAGGGTAGAGGATTGTTGATTTCTCCAAAATGGGTCACGGCCACTGTCTGAACATCCATGGCCAGGCCATAGGTGTTCGTCTGCACGCAACGAACCCGCTCTCCGCGCCAACCATGAGCCCACCACATGAACGTATAATCGCTACCTTGATCAACCCTCGACACGGAATCCACCATTCCATCCTGTTCATCACCATAAGCCGTATTTACAAATGACGACAGGCTGACCACCAGTAACAGACAACTTGTGATTGTGTTCTTGCCGATCATGACAGTACTCCTTTGAATTATCGGGCTTCCCAAAGGCATATTAAGTGCGATCCTCCCAGACTACGATGATGGGGTTTCCATGACCTGGACCTGAGTCTGAATACCAGAACCACCCGACATCATAATCAAGTAAACACTCAGGTAAGGGCGGCCTTACCCTCTGGGCCGATCTCGAAAGAATTTGGAAGTTTCGAATTCAGAAACGACAAACGGAATTGATTGCACTTCAGGTGTCAGGATAGACAAAACACACTAAGGCTGGAGACATTTGCATATTCACCCAGTCACGGTCCGTTCGGCCAAACCCACCGCGAAAAAACCAATGTGTTTCTTCGCGAAGCACCGCTACCTACGGACTCCCTCTGTTAATTGCTTGCTGTCAATGACTTGTACACACCGGACCCATATTCGGACTATCGTTAAGTAGTCCAAAACCAACATCCCGCGCAACCAGCATTTCTCGCCCATTTTAACACTTATTCATCTGCTTTCTAAACCACTTAACTATCATGACTTACACACATCCTAAATCTTAATTCCGCCCTTGTCGGATCGGCATTACCCCTGCAAGTAACTGATTGGGGACCAGGGATAATCGTGGTTGGAGGTTCAACGCAACACGAGGGGAAATCCGATGTATATCGTAGTCACCGATTTCTTCGCCCGAAAGATCAAGATCGTCGTCCTGGTGGTTCTTTGCTACGCCGCTCTATGCTGATTGAGGTACCCTTGACTTCACCCCAGTCACAGAGAGGATTCAGCGACCTGTACCCCGGACGCCGAGCTGCCCTCGGTGGCATAGAGATTCGTAGTAAAACCTGTCGCAGCCGTCTTACTAACCGTTCAACCGATTAGTCATGTGTAGAGTTGTTTCGCTGGCAGGTTCGACACAGACCAGTGATCTGAAACCGATGAGTCTGGGCACGAAATTGATGTATTTCCGCAAGGGCCGTCCGCAGGCGGATCACTTCGGTGTCGTCAAACTCGATAATCCGCCGACACCGCCGGCAGATCATGTGGTCATGGGTGCCCTGACTCAGGGCGTTCTCATAGTGGGCGTGCTTCTCCCCGAACGCGGCTTCATTAATCAAGCCACAATCGACCAGCAACGGCAGCGTCCGGTAAATGGTGGCCTTGGCTACGCGGCGACCCGCCTTACGCAGATTTAAAAGTAAATCCTCGGCCTCGAAATGATCATCGTTGGCTAGCACCGCATGCAGGACCGTGCGACGTTCGGGCGTATACTTCAAACCACGCTCGCGGAGATATTCCTTGAAGAGGTTCTCCGCGTTATCGATCTCGCCTCGTTTCAGTGACTTGGCCATGCCCGGCTCCCCCGGCTTGACGTTACCATTAGGCCCCCGACTCGCTTGCGTGGGCTACTACCACGATCCCCAGACGCTCTGCCTGCTCCAGCATTTTGGGGCGATCGATCACCAAGGTCTGACCAGCTTCGATAACCAAGGCCCTGCCACCATGGCGATGCAGGTTATCAATCGTATCCGGACCGACCGTGGGCACGTCGAAACGCGAGTCCTGATCAGGCTTGGCCACCTTGATCAACGTCCATCCACCGTGTCGACAGAGCTGGCCTGCTCGCTCGATCATCCGGTCGGTCCCCTCGATGGCCTCGACCGCTATCACTTCCTTTTCCTTAACCGCAATCGACTGGCCGATATCCAACCGGCCCATCTCCTTGGCAATAGTCCAGCCGAACTCGATATCCGCTCGCAGAGCCGGGGAAGGCTCCTTGCGAGTCAGAATGCCGGCGGCCGGCAGATGTTCGCGGCAGTATTGCACCGAATCCGTCAAGGTAATTCCTTTCCGTTGCATGTGATCGGCCGCTGCCCGCAGCAGCGTATCGTTGCGCCGGTCAGACACTTCAAAAAACCACAATCGAATGCTGGTCCAGTCGGGCAGATAGCGAAACATCCGAAACCGCCCATACATTTCCGATTTGCGTACGGAACCGGCCATGATGGCCTCGGACACCCCGCAGCGGCGAAATATGCGAATCCACTGCCCCAGCCTAACCACTCCAGACCAGTAAAATCCATCCGCATTATCACGCAGAGCCGGATCCGCCAAACCCTTCAACCCGACGATCACCACCGACCGACCCGACCGCCGGGCCCCATCGGCTACCAGGAATGGAAACCGCCCCGCTCCGGCGATGATTCCCAACGGTTGATTCAACGCGATTCCCATTACTCTCCACGGTGACAAAACGATATTCCCGACCAGCCCCTTAGACTCCATCAGGGCCCAGGGCTCACATTGTTGCGTCGGGCTTTTTACTTCCGGCTTTCAATTTGCTTAATCAACTCATCCACGTCCCGACGAAGACGCAGCATGTCTTTTTTCATCGCAGGCAACTTCTGGGTGACCGCCACCTGCCGCTTGCATTCGTTAATGGGAACCGCCGGTTGGCCCAGTACTGTCATATGCGGCTCGATCGAGTTGACCACTCCCGCCTTGGCCCCCACGGTTGCATGGTCGCCAATCTGAATATGCCCCACAACGCCAGCCTGGCCGGCCATGGTCACATGACGACCAACGGTAACCGAACCGGCGATTCCAACCTGGGCCACGAACAGGCAGTCCTCCCCGATTTTCGTACCATGACCGATCGCAATGAGGTTACTGAACTTCGTGCCGGACGAGATTACGGTATTACCCAGCGTTGCCCGGTCGATCGCGCAATTCGCCCCGATCTCAACGTCATCGCCTAGCACCACGTTACCGATCTGCGGAATCTTGACCCATTTTTCATTGATCGGGGCGTAACCCAGCCCGTCCTCGCCGATCACCGTGCCGGCGTGAATGGTCACTCGGTCGCCGAGTACACAGTTTTCGTAGATTACCACATTGGGAAACAGGGTCACTTCCCGACCAATCCGGCAACCGCGCGCAACATATACACCGGGATATAACGTAGCCCTTTCGCCGATTTCCACATCAGCCTCGATATGCACCCCAGGGGCGATATTGGAGTCGGCGCCGATTTGCGCGCCATCGGCTATATGGGCTCGCGGCGATACACCCCACTGGGGGTGCCGACGATACCCATGCAACCGCACAATGCACGCCGTTACCGCGGCATACGGGTCAGCCGTCCGCAATAGATTCATTTTCCTCTTCGGCTGCAACTCCGGCCGCACCAGAACAGCCGTAGCCTTCGTCGCGATCAAGTCCTTTTCATACTTCGGATTCGATAGGAAGCTGATCTGCCCCTCGCCGGCGTCTTCCAGGGTGGCTACCGAAGCCACTGTGGCGGCCTCATCCCCCTCAACCGTGCAGACCATCCCCACCGAAGCCAGAAAATCAGCCAATTCGCGAAGGGTCAGGGTCATGTATTATTCCAAATATAGAACTCGTACCGTCGGATAACCGAAATGGTTATGATAGGAAAGCGCGGGGCAGGGTGTCAAACCTCCCTGGAACGCATACGTAACCCGTACTGCGTCAAGATGCTGATTATTGGTTCGCAAGCAAGGTGTAGCCGCATGGTAAATCAGGCACTGGCCCGAATATTCGATGAAATCGCCGACCTGATGGAGATTACCGGCGGCGATCTATTTCGCATCAATTCCTATCGCCGGGCGGCCCGGACCATCGATGACTTGACCGAGAATCTCACCGACATCGCCAAACGTAAAGAACTTCAAAAGATTCCCGGCATCGGCAAGGGTACGGCCGAACGCATCCGCCAGTTCCTTGAGGAAGGCCACATCACTTTGCATCAGGAACTACTCGCTCAGGTGCCCCCCCGCCTGCCGCAATTATTGCAAATCCCCGGGCTGGGCCCCAAGAAAGTTCGGGCACTCTATCAGGAGCTTGGCGTCAAGAACATCGAGCAACTGCGGGCGGCCATCGAGGCGGGCAAGGTCGAAAAACTGGCCGGGTTTGGCCCGAAGAGTACACATAACATTATTGAGGGCATGGATTTCCTGGCCCGCTCCGCCGGACGCACGCCGATCGGCATGGCTTGGATCATCGCTCATGCTCTCCGTGAAACTATTGCCGGATTTAACGGCGTAAAACGCGTCGAATTCGCTGGGTCGCTCCGCCGGGGGTGTGAAACCATCGGCGATATTGACATGCTCTGCGAGGCTGACGACGGAGAAGCGACCATTCAAGCCTTCTCCGCCATGCCCGAAGTCAATCAGGTTCTCGCTGCCGGCGAGACCAAAGGGTCGATCCTGGTAACCAACCCACGCGGTGGGGATATTCAAGTCGATCTGCGTGTCGTTCCTCAGGAATCTTTCGGGGCTGCCTGGCAGTATTTCACCGGCTCCAAACAACACAACATCCGCCTGCGCGAGCTGGCCGTTAAGAAAGGCTGGCGGCTTAACGAATACGGCCTGTTCGACGGCGATAAATCCCTGGCCGGGATTAGCGAGGAGGATATTTACAGGAAGCTCGGATTCTCGCCCATACCACCGGAAGTGCGCGAGGACCGCGGCGAGATCGAGGCAGAAGGAAAGCTTCCCGATCTGGTGACCATCGACGATATCCGCGGCGACCTGCATGTACATACCACCGATAGCGATGGTCGAAACTCGATTGAGGAGCTGGCTGAGGCGGCCAGACAACGTGGTTACAGCTACCTGGCCATCACCAACCATTCCAAAAGCTCGATTATCGCCAACGGGCTGTCCATCGAACGTCTGCTCGAACATGTCGAGGCCATCCATAACCTCAACAAAACGCTTAAAGGTCTTACTCTCCTGGCCGGCGTCGAGTGCGACATTCTTTCCGACGGATCGCTTGATTATCCCGATAACATCCTTGCCCAACTCGATTACGTCGTCGCCAGTATCCACGCGGGTATGCAGCAGAACCGTGACCGGGTCACCAAGCGTAGCCTCGCCGCCCTGGAAAACCCCTACGTCTGCACCCTCGGCCACCCATCTGGACGTCTGATCGGCGCCCGTGACGCGATGGACCTCGACTGGGAAAAAATTATCGAAACCGCCGCCCGATGCGGCACCGCCTTGGAACTGAACTGTTCCTGGCAGCGGCTAGACCTCAAGGACGTTCATGTACGCACAGCTGTCGAGGCCGGCTGTCGGATCGTTATCGCCACCGACAGCCATGAGGTCCAGCAACTCGACCAGATGCACTTCGGCATCCAGACCGCCCGCCGTGGCTGGGCCACGAAAACACAGGTGCTCAATACTCTGACGGAGACAGAGTTAAAGACATGGATCAAGAAAAAACGAACCAGACAAGAATCTCACGCCCCTGGCATATTCACTCGGGGTGGAAAGTAGCGGGCCGTTATAGCCTTGGCCTACTGGGCCTGCTGACTCTTTCCCTGGCGTGTTCGTCCGCCCGAGAGACCGCCGGTTCCTGTACCGCACTCGAATCGAGCCGCCCGTGGGAAACCCAGATACGCGAGTTCGAGGAGGAGGACCGTCGTCATTCTCCGCCTCAAGACGCGGTACTTTTCATTGGAAGCTCCTCGATCCGCAAATGGAGTGAGTTGGCCGCGGACTTCCCCGACATACAGGTAATCCACCGTGGTTTTGGTGGATCGGGAATCTCCGACTGCACCTTCTATCTCGACCGCATCGTCATTCCTTATCGACCACGTATGATCGTACTGTACGCCGGCGAGAATGACATTGCCGGAGGGCGAACCGCTGGACAGGTATTCGAGGACTACAAGGAATTCGTCACCCGCGCAAGCCAAGCCCTGCCCCGGACCCGCATAGCCTATATCTCCCTGAAACCCAGCCCGTCTCGCGTACAACACATGGCCGCTTTTCAACAGGCCAACGAGCTGATCCGCCGATACGCCGCCGCCCACCAACGGCTGAGCTACATCGACGTCTTTACGAACATGCTTGGTCCCGATGGACGGCCCCGCCTCGAACTCTTCGTCGCCGATGGTCTACACCTCAACCGTAAGGGTTACGAACTGTGGACAATACTCATCGCTGACCATCTGAAATAACGCCCACCCGCTTAAATCCACCACGACAGGATAAAGGCCAGTATGTGCCAGAACAAATTGAATACCTGGATCATGAATGCGGAAGCAATGGATCACCGGAAGTAACGTAATCCGAAAATGCTCTAATCTCATATCCGATTGCTGACCAGGCCAATCACAATTTGCCTGATGGGGCATGGGCCCGTGCCTGGATAGCCAACTCCCTCCAGCAAATCACATAAACCCCTATTCGTCGGCTGGCCCACCCTCACCGAGGAATCCGTGATGGTGTATCCAATATGGGATATACGGTATGATGGTCACGCGTGGCCCAGCAGCGGAGCCAGGCCAGATTACCCGGAAGTCAGGAGAGTATTATCATGAAGGTTTTGACTACAACCGTTCTCGCACTGCTTGGCGTTACCGGTCTCGTTCTGGCGAAGGATGCTCCCTCGGTCATGGTACGAACGGCATCGCCGCTCAAGTTGCCGGGAGTCGGAAGTACATCGGACTACGTCGCTGACTGCAACAGCCCCCTCCACTGGGCGGGAAGTACTCTGTACATTTTCGCCTCTTGCTATGGGGGAAAGCCATGGCGATCCGAGGGGTCCGATTTGTTTAGTTTGACGAGTCCCCAAAGCGTGGCCTACGACAACCAGGAAGGTTACAACGGCGGTCGATGGATCGAGGCAACCTTCAAGGACAGCGACGGTAAGCTTTACGGCTGGTACCATCGCGAGCCCCGCGGGGTTTGCGGCGAGGAGAGATCTCTGACCGCTCCTCAGATCGGCGCGGCCGTGTCCACGGACGACGGCATGCACTGGCGCGACCTGGGGATCGTCCTCAAAGCGCCGGCCGATTCGCTCTACTGTGAAACCGCCAACCGTTACTTCGCCGGCGGCAACGGCGATTTTTCGGTTATACTCGATCGGAACAAACAACACTTCTACTTTCTGATCGGCACCTACAACAAGGATAAGGCTGAACAAGGTGTTAGCATCGCCCGTATGCCCTATACCGATCGCGACACGCCGGTCGGAAAGGTCGTGAAGTGGTACAAGGGCGACTGGAGCGAGCCCGGCGTGGGCGGACGTAGCTCCCCGATTTTTCCGGCAGCGGCTAGCTGGCATGAACCCGAGGGAGACGCGTTCTGGGGGCCATCCATTCACCACAACACCCACCTCAACCAGTACGTCGTCCTGCTCAATCGCGCCAAAGATCAGAACTGGGCCCAGGAAGGCATTTACGTAACTTATAATCCGGACCTGTCTGACCCGAGCGGCTGGAGTAAGCCGGTCAAGATTCTGGATGCTCCGGAACTGGAGGCGTCGAAGTGGTATCCGCAGGTGATCGGGGTCGATGCCCGACGTGCTGAAACCGACAAACTCTCCGGACAGATAGCCCGGCTGTTCGTCGCCGGTATATCCAAGTGGGAACTAGTGTTCCTAAGACCAGGCGAGAGCGCGCCGACCTCTCAGCCGGCCAGACACTAGGCCTTGACCTGGCTGATGCTCGCGGGATTCCTCGTATTGGAAAACCGTCCTATCAAACCGTGGCCCCGACCGAGGAGTCGGCCAGGAGGAACGGCTGGACTATATGCGATCAATCAATGACCCGGGTCACCCTGACAATCTCGGGGTCCGTAAACGGGTCAAGCGCATCCCTGGCGGAACTGGCAAAGGAAAACAGCACTGCCCCCTCGGCCCCGGCCTGAAACCAATGCCTGGTTCCGGGCTCAATGGTGATTTGATCCCCGGGCGACATGACCATTTCATTGCGAGCCGTGTAGCATTGGTGTTTCGCCTTCGGTATGGTCGCCTTTTTCAGGGTATCCGGCCCTTCCTGGCAGAAATAGAGTTGGCCCATGACCACCCGAATGGTCTCCTGCTTACCAGGATCCTCGCCCAGGGCGGTATGCCAGTGCTCCGGAAGCGTTTGCCCGGGAAACAGAGCAATAACCTTGGCACTGACCCTGTCCGTATTCATAAGCGTAAACATCTGGCCACCTTCGACCATCAGGTCGTTGAGGCCGAAATCCGCCACGTCCATCTCATCGATTTCATGTTGATTGAGTAAAATACCGGCCCGACGGACCATGTGAACCGATTGATTCTTGGCCTCCGCAAACTCTTTTCGCGTAATCATGTACATACCTCCATATACGGGCTGCCGATAAAGCCCCTCGGCAGACATCGGTTTACACATAGGAAGAGGGGTTGTCGTAATGTCGCCGACCGCGCCCTCCGTAAAACCTCTTCACCTTTCAAATCGGCGACGTTGCAGACACGGCCGACCTCCTCCCGCCTCCCCGTGAGCAGCGGCACGTGGCCCCGTCGCCCAGATATCACACTGCACACGTGCAGACATACCCCATGTGCCAGGCCCATGCGAGTTTAAACGAGAACAGCTCCGAATCATATCGAGGTGTTCCACCCCAGTCCTTTACGACTATTCGACCGCTACCAGGCTCCACAGCCTTAACTCCGGAACCACGATCTCGCACTCGTCCGCGGCGCGTAGGATGGGAACCCGGATCGGATCGGCATCGTAGGACAGCACTTGAGCGAACCGCGCGTTTGACGAAACAAGTGAGGCGGGGATACGGATGGACACGTCGTGCGACGAAAGCATCCGGTCCTCGTCGGCCACGTAGTTGAGATTCAGCATGTGTAAAACCAGCGAGCCGGTCGCGGGGTTACGGCGGACGGCGACCCGGGTCCGGTCGGCCGTCCGAATCCCTTCCGCGGCAACCGCCTCGTAGCCGTCCAGGCTGGCGGCGTTCGCGCGGACGAACCGGTAAAGCGGGGCGTAGGCGTCGATCGGGGCCTCGTACAAGTGCGTACCGAGTTCCTTGGTGAAGCACCACTGCCGCTTCGGATGCGGAACCATGAACCGCTGTCCGTGGGCATAAGCCAGGGCGATCCAGAAGCGCACGAGCGTCTCGCGGTCATTGGCCTTGATAAAAGCCCAGTCCCATCCGCTAGCCGTCGAGGCCATGGGCCGCCCCAATGCATCGGCCATCGCATAGGCCTCGACAGCGTGATCGATGGCCTGGGTTCCCTTCGCGGCGTTTTGCCCAACCTCGCAGACGACATGAGTCAGGTTCTTGACGACGTAGGTATGCAATTTTTGGGGGATCCCGGCGTTGGCGCTCAGCAGAACTGGACGGCCGGCGGTCTTCTCGGCGATCTCGCCCAGCAGCTTGACATGATCCGCGGCGGCCTCGACGTGAAACTCGAGGAACCGGTCCATCAGGGGAATCTGTCGCTGTATTTTCTGGTATTCCGCCCTGGTAGTCGCGTGCTTACGGATTATATCACGATAGTCGAAGGTGGCGACATCCTCGACTCCGGCGGCCCGCAACTCCTCGGGTGAAACCTTCCGTTCAAGATACCCGCGGAAGGCCGTGATACAGTGATCACATAGCCCGCCACCGAAATTCCATGCCGCCTGTGCCACGCCGAGATGGTCGTCCACATGCAGGCCGTCCGCCCCGCCCTTCATGCATTGCTCGACGCGCTCGCGGCAGAGCCGGCGGAATTCCGGGTGGTTGGTACAACCGAAGTAGGATTTCGTACCCTCATGGGTGTGGTCGAAGAGCCAGGGCACCTCGACGGGGTTGCCCTCGATGTCCACCGCGCAGGCAGCGCGGATCTCCGGTCGCTCATGGATAAGCTTCGCCCCCGCGGTCAGACACCACATCGAGCCCGTGCAGCGCACACCGAGATCATGGTGCCATCGGACCCGCTCCTCCGTGTCGGCCCCGCCCCAGGCGACGAACGTCGCTCCATACGCCTTGTAGGCCTCCTCTGACGAGGCGTACATGAACACTACATCAGAATGCTTCAAGGCCGGCTCGCTCGCGAACCCACACGTAACCGTTATCCCACCTGCGAACAGGGCTGCCGTCACTTTGATCATATTCATGGCTGGATTCTACTTTAACGATTACATCTTAGCAAAGACGAAATCTCGGCATCTCAGACGAGTACGCGGTTTGCACAAGCTGGGGTTCGAGCTCGAGAGTCATTGCGTGCTTCGAGCTTAGAAAATCGGGATATAATACTCATCCTCGTACTTCGTTCTCCTCTTTCCCTGATAGGCAATTTGATTCCGCAAGGGGCGACGGCTTACCCCCTGTGGCGGGGGAGTTTCGACACATACTGCTGGGATAAGTACGGAATCCTTTAAGTGGTCGCCGGACTGACCTTGGCGGATCACCGGGCGACCGGCGCGGGGCGCCCGATGTAGTAGCTGGTGAGCGGCGGCTGGCCGTAGCCCATGCTCAGGTGAGCCACCCCGTTCCGGTAGAGCGGGTCTTGCATGAGCGTGACACGGCGATCGGCGGCGGGTATGGGGGTAGCGTAGATGCGCAGCTCGCCAGGGACGGAGGTTATGATCTCCTCGCGCCAATCGCCGAACAGGTCCACCCAGGCCACGTCGTTGCCCTCCACATGGTCGGCAATAGTCTCATCCGGATGGCGAAAGATCCGGCCTTCGACGAGCAACTCGCGCTCGGGCCGGTCATCCCAGTAGACGGCCCGGGGTCTTAGCGTCCGCATGTGCCAGGTTTTCTCGTCGGCGATCAGCTCTCCACGGGCGTTGTGCAGCCAGCGGTTAGGACGCTGCTGTTCGCCGCTGTAGCACTCCATACCCACGTGTTCGGCGACGATGTTGGAGACCAGTCCCCAGCCGTGGATATGGTAGCTCGTGTGCTCCAGTCCCCACAGGAACGTGCCCGTCCGCGCGTCCCAGAGCGAGATTCCATGACGGCGGTTGCCTTTGACGCGGGCCCCTTCAATTCCCAGGTATACCTCAAGGCCCGGGCGGGCCGGATCGATGTCGCCCACCCAAACATTGTCCGGATGGCCGAGATTCGCCGACCAGATACCGTTGCCGTTACCGTCTACGGCGGCGGCGCCGTAGATGATCGCCTCGCGGCCGTCGCCGCTGAAGTCATGCACGATATACGACGAGTACCAGATACCCGTCTCGATGTTCCAGCCCAGATCCTTTCGCCACAGGAACGTGCCGTCGGAAAGGTACGCCTCAAGTTTGTACGTGTTCTCGCTGGGGCGCCAGTTGCGCTGGAATGGGTCTATGTTGCTGTCAGGCGTCTTGATGACGAAGTCGTAGCGGCCGTCGCCGTTGAGGTCGGCGACGCCCACCTTCTGGAAGGTCGTGTCCTCGCCCTGCAGCGGAATGGCGATGTACGGCTTGATCTGCGGGTTGGCTTCGACGGTGAAGGGTTTGGAGGCTTCGGCCTCGCGACCGACGACGACGGGGCGAACATAGTAGGTTTCTGGACGGTCAGGTCGGCGCTCTCGTCGACAAAGTCGGTGGTAGAGCGTATCGGTTCCTCGTTGAGTCGGAGCGGACTCCCGGCGTCGGCGGCGCGGTAGAGGTTGAAGGCGACATCGTCAGGATCGGTCTCGAGCAGACGCCAGCGGACGTAAACGCTGTGGTCCTCGCGAGGCCGGGCGACAACTCCGCGGCCGAGGCGCTCACGGACACGGTTACCGTCGAAAGCCCAGCCGCGTACGGGGGGGCGCGGCGGATGGGTGGGCTCGGGTCCGCCCTGGTGCAGGCGAACGTCGTCGACCCACGCCGTCGTCCTTCCCGAGCCGGTAAGCAGAACGCGAATGTGGGTGCAGTCGGGGGGCACGGTCGCTGTGGCCTGGAGCAGCCGCCAGTCGCTCGTGCCGTAGGCAGCAGCGTATCCGCTGCGCCAGAGGGGGAGAACCCTGCCGTCACCACCCAGCGCAAGGATTTCGATGCCGATCCGCTCGGTCCTCTCGTACCTGATCCAAGCAGTGGCTGTCCAGACTTGACCCGGCTCGACGGCGAGGGCGCCGCTGTTCGTGAAGGTCCAGTCCTGGTAACCGCGGGGCTGGACAGCGGGGTACCCGAGCTTGACGGAACGGGTACCCCGTCGGGCCTCCGTTGAAAACTCGACCGTGAGCAGTTCCTCGTTGGATGCGCGTGACCAGCCTATCGACGCGGCGTCCACCCCGACCTCGAAGTCGCCGTTGACCACCCCCAGTACCTCGGGCAGCTCGGCCTGCACCCGCGTGTACGCACTCAAGACCAACACCGTGACAACTCCGGTAACGAAGATCATCCTGCGACTGACCATAAGATGCTCCAAAATAAAGGGGACATTCTCAATCCTGTTCGGCACAAGGCTTACTTTGAATGGTTCCTCGCGGGGACTTCGCGCAGCAGCGTACAAGATCGCGCCACACTTTACTTGCGCATGCGCAATTCATGGTGTATGTTTATGGATAGATGGCACGGAAGCGAAAAGACAAGATCC
>JAAYCU010000094.1 GCA_012729595.1 Phycisphaerales bacterium | reverse complement strand
GGGTTATTTCAGCCGTCGGGACGGGAGAAAACTCGAAAACGGGGTAGGTGCAACGGGGGGCGCTGGTACAATAACAGAACACGGCCCGGCGGCGTAGCCGGGTGGAGGTCAAATGGGAAATCTCGGATGGCAGTTCCTCAATGATGAGGAATACATCATCAGCGAGAACGGTCCTTTGGTTCGCCGTGGTTATGACTTCCGGTGCGGTGACACCATCAGCTTTATCTTCGTCGATACCATCGAAGGATACTTCTACACGGAAGTGCAGATCAATGGCGTGGTGCTGACGGAATAATCCAGAACATGATTGTTGTATAAAAGGACCCCCTATATCCTGCCTTTGGGTTCATACAGGCAGTAGGGTTCCTCGGCCAGATAATCGCTGAACTGATAGTAGGCCCGGGCCCGGCAGCCGCCGCAGACCATCTTGAATTCGCAGCGTCCGCATTTGCCACCGAGTTTGCCCGGATCGCGCAGCTCGGCGAACAGCGGACTGTTCCGCCATATCTCGCCAAACGATTGGTTCCGGACATCGCCGGCGGAGACAGGAAGATAACCACAGGGGAACACCTCGCCCTGGTGCGAGACAAAACAGACCGCGGTACCGGCCAGGCAGCCGCGGGTGATCGAGTGCAGCGAACCATGCCGACCGGCGGGAGCGGGGGCTTTTTTTTCTGGGCGGTCTTTCGCCTGCTGGCGGCGGATACGGTAGTAATGCGGAGCGCAGGTGGCCTTGATTTGCAACTGCGTCCGGTCCTCAAGATTGGCCAGCAGTTGCAGCCGATCCTCCACTTCCTGCATATCGAGCATTTGCTCCTCGGCGATCTGCTCGCCACAGCCTACGGGCACGAGCAGGAAGTAGTGGACCGCGGTCACGCCGTGGTGCTCGCCGAGCCGGAGCACGTCCTCGATCTGGTCCATGTCGTGCCGGGCGATGGTACAGTTGATCTGGGTGGACACGTCGAGCCCCCGCAGCAGATTCAAAGCCCGGATAGCCAGATCGAAGGAGCCGTCCAACCCGCGAAAGCGGTCGTGGGTGGCGGCGTCGGCGCCGTCGAGCGAGACGCTGACCCGGTCGAAGCCGGCCGCGGCGATCCGCCGGGCGAGAGGTTCGTCGATGAGCGTGCCGTTGGTGGCCAGGGCGGTTAGTAGCCCGCGATTTTTTGCCCGCTCGGCAAGTTCGAACAGGTCCGGGCGCAGTAGCGGCTCGCCGCCGGAAAAGACCAGAACAGGACGGCCGACCTCGGCGATCTGGTCGATCAGTCGTCGGCCCTCTTCCGTGCTCAGGTCGTTACGCATCAGCTCATGGGCGACATCCAGCCGCCGACAATGCACGCATTCGAGATTGCACCCGGCCGTGGTCTCCCAGAAAACCAGACGGAGGGGCGGAGGGGTACTCCGCGCGGCGCAAGCGGCGTCGGATGACTGGTCGGTGGGCATATTGTTATGGTATCACGACCGTTTGCGTTTCGCACGTCGGCCCGTCGCCGTCTGTATTTTTCCGGCAGAATTCGACGGTGTACTTTCCCGGCGCCAGATCGGTGATGGTGGCCTCGACATCGTAGCAACACATGCAACGGCAGGGCATCGAGGTGGATTCCCGCTCGGTCAGGATCAGCGTGTCGCCGTCAAGAACGGCGGAGAGCGTCACGTTATCGATACAACAATTGTAGGCCGCATTGCGATGCAGGACATGCAGTTTGCCGGCCTCGACGCTAAGTTCGAGGCTTTCATCGCCGCAGTACGGGTATGTCTTGTCGTCCGCTTCCGTGGTGTCAACCTCGCGGTGGCACCCGCTGAGCATCACTTTTTCCACTTTCGGATTACCCGCCGGCATATCGGCCGGCGGGTTGACCGCACCGCAGCCGAGGACGGCCAAGGCGGCGGCGAAAAGACCCCGGAGCAATAACCTTCGACAAAGCGCGTTCATAACCTGTCACTCCTTACCGGCATTATAGCATAACCGGATGTCCGGGGGTTAGACCGGAAATATGCACGGCCGCGGGTAATGCCTTCGATGGCGCCAGTGGCGAACTCAGGTTGGCGGCCTTAACATGGAGGGTGTAACCGTTAGCCTGGATGCGATAACGGGTTGGCCCGGCATCCCGTATTCCCGCTGTCGTAGCGTCCCTCTGACCGGAAGGAGCGATAACATGAGCGAGCTGATCAACAATCGAGCCAAGCGTATCGAAACGCTCAAGCAGATCATTCAGCAATTGCATCGCGGGGCGAACCCCGACAGCGTGCGGCAGCAACTGACTGAGATTGTCCAGCAGGCCGACGCCGGGGAGATCGCCGCCATGGAACAGGAGATTATCGCCAGCGGCGTACCGGTGGAAGAGATCAAGTCGATGTGCGACCTTCATGCCAGGGTCGTCCAGGATATTCTCAAGAACCCCCCGCTAGACGTGCCCCCCGGCCATCCCGCGGACACGATTCGACGCGAGAACGCGGCCATCCGCGAGGTCTGTGCCCGTATCCGGCGGGTGATGGACGAGGTTCGCTCGCTGCCCGAGGGCGCATCGCCGGATAAGGCCCGGCTCGCATGGCGCCAGACGATCAACGAACTGATGGACGTGGATAAACATTACCGCCGCAAGGAGGATCTGTTCTTCTCGATGCTCGAACGGCACGGTATCTCGGGCCCCTCGAAGGTGAT
The DNA here is from genome assembly GCA_012729595.1 of Phycisphaerales bacterium. Lineage (GTDB taxonomy): Bacteria > Planctomycetota > Phycisphaerae > UBA1845 > PWPN01 > JAAYCU01. Next base: position 1,568 of record JAAYCU010000094.1, on the reverse strand, counting down.
GTGGGCCGTTCACGACCAGGCGCGCGAGGGCCTCAAGGCGATTCAGGAAGCTCTGGGGGCCGAGAGCCTCGCCGCCGGCGATCTGGCGGTGGTCGCCGATACCATCGGCAAGGATACCCTCGAAATTATCGAGAACATGACCTCCAAGGAAGAAGACATTCTCCTTCCCATGATGCTGCAAGCGCTCACGGACGACGAGTGGGCGGAGATCTGGACGCAGTCGCCCAACTACGGCTGGTGCCTGGTCGAACCCGCGCAGGACTACGCGCCGCCGCCGTCCGTCGAGCCGTCGCATAAGGCCCGACTGAGCCGGGATGAGGCGCTGGTTTTTCCGACCGGGCAGCTTAACTTCGATCAGCTCAAGGGTATTTTCGCCGCCATGCCGGTCGACATTACTTTTGTCGACGCCGAGGACCGGGTGCGGTTCTTCTCGGAGGGCGATCGGATTTTCTCGCGCAGCAAGGCCATCATCGGGCGCAAGGTGCAACACTGCCATCCGCCGGCCAGTGTCAACGTGGTCGAGCAGATTGTGTCGGACTTCCGTTCCGGCCGGCAAAACGTCGCCGAGTTCTGGATCACCCTGCAAGGCAAGTTCGTGCATATTCGCTACTTCGCGGTTCGCGACGACCGCGGGCAGTATCTGGGCACGCTCGAGGTGACGCAGGATCTGACCCGCATAAGGGCTCTGCAAGGCGAGCGCCGCCTGCTTACGTACGAGTCATCGGGGGAGGGACGGCCATGAGTGACGAGCGGCCACCCATCACGCCGGCGATGCGGGTTGGCGATCTGTTGGATCTCTATCCCGAGCTGGAGGACGTGCTGATCGAATTGGCCGAACCCTTCCGGCGGCTCAAGAATCCCGTATTGCGTAAGACCGTGGCCCGCCTGACCACGCTGCAAAAGGCGGCGGTCGTGGCCAACGTGCCCCTGGGGCGACTGATGCGGACTTTGCGCGAAGCGGCCGGCCAGGCTCCGGACGACTTTGGCGTTGACGACCCGGAGGTCGCCACCGTTACCCCCGCCTCGGAGCTACCCGCCTGGTTACGCGACGCGCGTATCGTGGAGACCATCGACGCGGATGCCATGCTCGAGCGGGGTGAGCATCCCATCGGTCGAATTCAGACGCTCCTGGCCGCCTTGCAGACCGGGGAGGTTGTCTGCCTCAGCGCATCGTTCCGCCCGGAGCCGCTTCTGCAACTGGTTCAACAGAAGGGCTTCGAGATTCATACTGATCCAGGCGCGCAGGGCAAAACCCACTACTACATCGGTCGCCCGTAACACCTCGGCCTCGGCGGATACCTATTGCGCGACCCGTACCAGCCGTGGATAGAAATACTCAATACGGCAGGTAGGGCAGCCGTCCCGACAGAATGAGCGGTCCACGCTGATCCATGCCGCTGATGCCATTGATATCACCTTTGCCATGGAATTGTGATGCGAATCATTGGTGTCCGGTTAACGGTTTTTGAATATGACGTAATCCTTTATGTTTCAGTAGGTTAGGCTGAGAATTGCGTTTTTTCGATTTCAACTCGGTACAGCATTCAGGCCATAATCCTCCCTTTTCG
>JAAYCU010000093.1 GCA_012729595.1 Phycisphaerales bacterium | reverse complement strand
TCGAAAAGGGAGGATTATGGCCTGAATGCTGTACCGAGTTGAAATCGAAAAAACGCAATTCTCAGCCTAACCTACTGAAACATAAAGGATTACGTCATATTCAAAAACCGTTAACCGGACACCAATGGTCTCCTATAACTCTTTCCAAGATTCGCGGTTGAATGGTCCCGCAGACACACACCGAAGCGCTCGGTACGAAAATAGTTCGGGGTGTTCCTGTCTTTCGATCCACGATAATGCTTTCCGCATTGTGCATGGACAACCAATGAGCTGCGTCGGCGCCACCTTTGTTACCTACGTACCGATCAAAACTGCCGATCCAACCCGACAGTTCATCGCGGCCCAACAGTAGACCGCGCGGATTATCAAGCAGAATCGGAACGAGACCCTCCACCGTCACATCCGAGACAATAATCCGCTCTGCATGGGGCGGTTCCGGTTTCGTGGGCGGTTGGTCGTAAGTCGATTTTTTACGCTTCCATTCTGCGTAGGCTTTTTCGTATTGTGCCGAAGCAATTTCGTATTCCGCCATTGCTGTCTCTTGGCGTTTCAGGGCTTCACCCTGTCGCTTACGGATCGGCTTCATGGCCAGCCTGAATGGCGGGGATTTCAGCGTACCCGACTCCCCTACAATCGCGGTCCAGAGTATAGGCGGTTCCGTCCATGCCCTTTTGAGCTGGATACGCCGCGTGTTCCCGATGCACGCCGCCAGGGCAGACAGTAAAGGCAGGGCCGCATAGCTGGTATCGCAACCAATGGCTTTGGATGCTTCCTTGACAAAAGACCGTACCGGCTCCGGCAATACATCGACCGGAAAGTGTTGGGGAGTATTCACCCGTGGCGTCGGCGATTCTGTAATCATCGCCGCTCCCCGCGTTACCTTTGCTTCGGCGTCGCGGATTCGCTGGATAATCTGCGCGTCGGTCCAATCGCGGGGAAACGGCCGCACAAGCGAATAGGCGCGGATGGCCGCCAGGGCGTCGGCATCGGACAGGCCATGTTCGACGCACCGACAGGCCGCCGTGTACAAACGCCTCGAGCCATCGGCTTTATCCGTTGTCTTAATCTGCAAGAGCGCCGCCAGGGTCTTACTCGTGTCGCCCGACGATACCTTGATCGGCTTCGGCTCGGGCTTCGCGGGTTCGACCGTGACAGCTTGCAAGAGCCAATCCGGCGCGTCAACTATAGGCTTTTCGTTCATCCACTCGTACGATTCCCCCGATGGATGGATCGAGCCAGGGGCCACGATATATCCGCCGTCGCCCTTTACATCCACTCCGGGCCAAAGATTCGACCGGCAACGCACTGGCGCGCCGTTCACCCGATAAAAGTAATGCAGACCACCCCCGCCGGTTATCGCGATCAACGTCTCGCCCAGTTCCCGGCCGTCGGCCGCCAGCTTGCGGATGGATTCATCGCCCCCGTTGCGCGGGTCAATGTCGAGCACCCATACACCCGAAGCCGCGCCCGTGGCGATACCAATATTTGCCGACGGCATGCGCGCGAATTGCTCCGCTACCTTTGCCGGGTCTTTACTGGCATCCTTAAAACCGTGGGGGGTTGCCGGTTCTTTCGACCGTGGCAGGCAGGCAAAGACCGCCCAACCGCGCGCCGCGTAGTCGATGGCCGGTTGTGTCATGGCTTGCTCCCTTGGCCGTTGCCTTGCTGATTTATCCAACGCTCGAGCGCCGCCACCGGATATAAGAGACAGCCCCCGATCCGACGATGGGGAATCGTTCCCGCCTTTGTCCACTCCCATAAGGTTCGTTCACTCACCCCCAGCGCTCGAGCTGCATCGCGCGGACGCAGGGCTATTGCGGTCGGTTCACTTTTTTTCATAATACACCCCCTTCCTCCGCTCGCGGTCCGCTTGCGCCTGAAGTTCCCGAATCCGCCGCGCCCAGTACGCCAAGCGCTTGTAGGCACGGCCCAGTTTGGTAGATGTTTTCTTGCTCATGCCCTAACGGCGAATTGTCGGTAGTTTATGAGCGCGCAGAGATACCGATAGCTCATAAACCCTTGTGTTTACTGGAAAAATGCGCGCCAGAAATGCTAAAGTCTTGGGGCTTAACTACCGTACTACATACCGATAGGCCGCCAATCAGGTCATACAATTGCGGCATGAATCACAGAAAGCCTTTGTGGGGTCGGTGTCTGGAAGAACCCGGATCTGTTCCCCGCACCCATTGCATTCCATTCGAACGTATCTGCTGCCGGGAATTGGCGTACCCGTGTTGGCTGCGGCACCTGCCCGATGGTCGTCACTGGCGCTAAGGGCCACCCCGCCGCGCTGGTCTGTAGGCAAGGTCTGCATTTTCCTGTTCACGGTCGGCACTTTCTCGCCGAGCTTTTTGTATGCCCCCTGAATCCGGTCCCTTGTCGCGCTGTAACTCAGGCCGAGTTGTTGCGCCGTCTCTGAATAGTTACATTCGCATTTCCCGAAAACCTCGACGGCCTCAAGCTGTTTGTCCGTCAATTTCGGCTCGCCCGAGTTCCGTCGCTGACGTCGCTTCCTCTTTGGCATCGCTGTCAACGCCGTCCTGAAAGTGGGGTAAATCGGCCGGTTTGAAAATGGGGTTTTCTTCCGGCGGATCTTCTTCCACCCCTTCAATAAATCGTTTTCTTCCTTTGCGGTTTTCTTCTTGCGGGTTTT
>JAAYCU010000092.1 GCA_012729595.1 Phycisphaerales bacterium | reverse complement strand
TGGACAACGAAGAAACGGCCAAGGGCGCGGAAAGGGATGTGAAAGTATTTCAGTTGAAATACGCCACTCCGGCCTATGTCCATCAGGCAATTGTTAGTATGTTTCCGGTCGCCGGCCGACAAACTCCGCCAAGCGAGCAAGTTAACGCGACGCCCGATTACCAGACCATGGCCATCGTGGTGACGGCTAACACCAGAAACATGGCCAAGGTGGAGCAGCTTGTCAGCGAGATGGATCAGGAATCGGCGATCGGGGGCTATCAGAAGGTTGTCAAGCTGGAATATGCCCAGGCGGAAGAGCTAGCCCAGGCTCTGACCCAGATTGCGCGAGGGATGAGCTTGCGGAGTCGCCAGGGAGCCGTGCCGATCATCATTACCGCAGACAGTAGCACGAACTCGCTGGTGGTCTCGGCCAGTGCGAGCGATATGCAGGCCATCGAGAACATGGTGTCCGAGTTGGATAAGCCGGCTACCGAAACGCTCCAGGAAATTCGTATAATGCCACTGGAGGTCATGGATGTCGCCGACGCTCAGACTTTCCTCAACGAATATCTGCGCAAACCCGGTCAGGCCGGGCGACGGGCTGGGAGCGATTTGCTCGGCAATGTTAAGATCAGTATTTCCCAGGCGATGAACTCCCTGATGGTAAGCGGGGCGACTACGGAGTTGGATCGTATAGAGCAGATTGTCCGGGAAATGGATCGACAGGAGATCTCCGGCTCCTCGGCCCCGCGGACGATAAAGCTGACGCACGCGTCGGCATCACAACTGGCTACCAGCCTGAGCCGGATCTTCACCGAACCAGCCCAGCGGAGTCCCCGCGCCCGGCAGAACCCCGAATTGATCCCGACCATCATTCCGGATGAGAGCACCAATACCCTGGTGGTCCGAGCCCGACCGAATGATTTCAAGGCGATCGAGGAGATGGCTGGCCAGTTGGATACCCAGCCCGATGGGCCGGCGGGCGTGCGGATCGTCCGAGTGGCTCGGGGCACGGATGTTAATAACCTGGCCCGGCAGATCGAGCAGACCATAAACAGCGGTGAAACGCTCAAATCCCGGCAAAATCCGGGATACCGACCGGCCCAGATCGCTATCGGTGTCAACGAGCGGGTACCGGCTCTGCTGGTCGGCGGGTCGCCGGAATTGTTTGATACCGTGGAACAACTGGTTACGCAGTTTCAGGAGATGCGCGGAGGCGGCGACTCTCCGACCAAAGCCATGGTGATACCGTTGCGGGGCAATATGTCGGCAAGCGACATGCAGCAGATCCTGCAGGGTATTATCGACCAGCAGCAGGGTACCAGTACGACCGGCGGAGCTACCCCGGTTCGCGGCCGCCGTCGATGAAAGGTTGCCTGCCCTTTGGGGACGGCGTTATTGGTTCGGTAGCCAAGTAGGGCTGGCGGGAATACGCCTGTTAGATGATAATCCCGGGCAAGTACCTGCTGGTGCGGGCGGGTACCGAAGGGAAACCGGAGAATTATTTTACTGATCGCATGGGCGATCTCGATGATAAATAGGAACACCGATTAAGGTTTGCCTTGGGTGCGTGAAGGAGATACGCCATGTTTTTGTGCCAATTAATAATAGTGGCGGCGGCGATGGGACAAGCGACACAGTCAACCGGCGCTGAGGGGCCGCGCGGGCCGGTCATCCGGGTCAGTTTGACCGATGACATGATTAACGATCCGTTGGCGCAGGGTCTCCGGGTCCGCCCACGTACTGAGGTGCGCGAGCACGGCGACTCCCCTCGGGCGGCAACCACACAGCCGTCGGCGGGGATGGCCCCGACTACTCGGCCGGCGACCAATACTCCCACTACCCAGCCGGTATCCGCGGAGCCGAACCGGGGGTCCGCCAGCCCGGTCGCTCCTCGAATGACAGTGGCCGCCCGACCGGCGCTTATGGATATGGAAAATGACCTTCTGGACCGGATTCCCGTCGGGCATCAGGAAAGTCTTCAAGAGCAGGCCGCTCGTACCCTCGCGGACGTGGGCGAGTTGAGCGGTGACCCGATCGAGGTCCGGACGACGGAATCCGGCGATCTGATTTTGTATGGTAGTGAAGACGACCTGGCGATGCTGGAGGCGGTGATCGAAGTTCTTGATCGCATGGCCTCTCCTGTGCAATTCCAGATGTTCGAGCTGAAAAACGCCCAGGCGGCCACCCTGGCCCCGGAGATAATGCGGTTCTGGAATACGGCCAGAGCCCCGGCGACCGGCCCCATTCGGCTTGAGGATCGTATCACTATCATTCCCAACGCCCGCAGCAACATGCTGATGATAGCCGCCTCCGCGACGAATTTGGAAACCATCGCAGACATTGTCGGCAAATTGGACCAGCCCTCGCTGACTCAGGAGGTTCAGTTCCAGACGATTCAGTTGCAACATATTAACGCCGCCGAGGCCCAACAGCAGTTGGGCAATATGCTCGATTTACTCCAGAGGCGAAGGCAGGAGCGAGGGCAACTGGTGGATATCGTGGCCAATCTGCGGCTGAATCAGTTGCTGGTTTCCGCTTCGCAGGACGATTTCGAGCAGATCAAGAAATGGGTTGAGCAGATCGATGTGGATCCGGTGGAACAGGTTTCCGGCCGAGCCATCAAGGCCAGGTTTTTCTTCCTGAAGAAGGCCGCGGCCAAGGAGCTGGCGCCAGTTATAGAGAAAATGCTGGAGCCTGGCGGTGCGGAAGGCAAGGAGGCCCGGGAGCAGATTCGCCGTTTGCAGATCGTTTTCGAGAAAGAGAATATCCCCGCCTTGGATCTGGAGAAGCCGATCAAGCTGGATTTCGATGACGGCGCGAACGCAATTCTGGTGACCACGGTAGAATCGAACCTGGAACCCATCGGCGAGATCATTCGGCTTTTGGATACGCTGCCGATCGCCGAGGAGATGGCCATCAAAATTTATCCACTACTGCACGCTGACGCGGAGGAGTTGGCCACCCGGTTGCAAAATCTGTTCTCCGCCGGCCAACGATTACCGGTCTTGCCGGGCCGTTCCGATGTACCCGACCGGACGCCGCGCGGGTATCCCGGTGAGGCCCTGGCTTACAATGTTGCCTTGGCGGCCGACCGGCGGACCAATACGTTGGTAGTGGCTGGTCAGCTTGAACAGCTTCTTGTGGTCAGTCAGATCGTCGATTCCGTGGATAAACCCGGGACGGCCAGTAAGTTTTCGCCGCGGATGATCAAGCTCGAGCATGCCGACGTGCGGCGGGTGGCGGAGTTCGCCCAGAAGCTCGCCGATCAATGGCAACAACTGGCGGCCGATCAGGGCGCTATCGTGTCCAAACGCGAACAGACCCTGGTCATACCGGATCTGCGGACCAATATGCTGATAGTCTCCGCCAACGAAGAGAATTTCGAGGAGCTTCGCAAGCTGGCCATGCAATTGGACGAGGTCGGCAAGGATTACGGCGGAGACATCAACATTATTACCCTGGATCCGAACAAGCTGACCGCGGCCGACTTGTCCGACAAGATCGGGAGCCTCTGGGATCGCCGTGCCCAACAGCGCAAGGAAGAAGGGCTGCCCGAAGATCGGCCGGTGATTGTCACCGATAACAGGAGCAATGCGTTGATCATCGCCGCCAGCGTGGAGGATTTTCAGGCGATAGAAAACGTCATCAAGCGACTTGAGCAGCAGAAGCTGGCTCCGATGGCCGATATCCGCACGATCGAATTGACCTATAACAGTGCCGGATCGGTTGGGCGGATCATTCAGGATTTATGGGATAAACGTATTCAAATCAGCTTAGGCAAGGGTCAGGAGGAACAGCCTTCGGATCGGGTGGCGGTCGTTGAGGAGCCGCTAACCAATACTCTGCTGGTGGCCTCGACCAAGCTTAATTACGATGAAATCGTGGAAATGGTTAAGAAGCTGGATAAGATGCCGGCGGTCGAGGGGGCGGTTCGGTCTTTCCCGGTCAAGAATGCGGATGTCTCCAAGGCCGCCGAATTGATCGAGAATATGTTTCAGCAGTCAATTTATCGGGGGACAACCAGCGCCAGCGAGCTGCCCGAGGCGGAAACCAAGATTTCCATCGTGGCCGATGCGCGTAGTAGTTCCTTGATTGTAAGCGCCAGCCCCCAGAATTTCGCGATCGTCGAGTTCCTGTTGCGGGAAATCGACCAGTCGGAAACTCCTCTGTTTCAGGCTGACGCCCGTTTCTATCCGTTACGCTGGGCCGACGTGGTCAGTGTGGCTGACATTCTCACCCAGCTTTTCGACGGGATGAAGCAGTCTCAGGGGGATTTGCAGGACCAATATGAGATCACGGTGATTCCGGACAGTCGCAGCAACGTGCTGATCGTGGCCGGTTCGCGTTTTGCCATGCAGAAGGCCGAGACCCTGATCCCCAATCTTGATCGGGAACCCGGTGCGCCGACCTCTGATATGCGGGTTTATATTCTTCAGCAAGCCTCGGCTCCGCAGTTGCAGCAGGTTTTGTCTGAGTTGTTCGATAATCGCTCGGGCCAGACGCAGAAGACGGAGCGTACTCCGGTGACCATTATGGCCGACGAGGGTTCCAACACGCTGATCGTCAATGCTTCGCAAGAAGACCATGTGGTCCTGGATGACCTGGTCCGTAAGCTGGATCAGAAATCGACCCTGGCCCAGCATTTCGAAGTTATCCCTCTGCTACAGGGCAAGGCCCAGCTGTTAGCGGACACGCTGGAGCAGTTGCTCCAGCAGCGGCAGCGGGCCGGGGCCGGCCAGGGTCAGTCGATGCAGGTCGACGTGGCCATCACTCCTGAAACCCGAACCAACGCGTTATTGGTTTGGGCTCCGCCGGGCATGATGGGTGAAATTCGTCAGATTGTAGCCGCACTGGACAACAACATGGCCAAGACCACGATGGGCCTGCAGGTCGTAACCCTGCTTAATTCCAAGGCTCAGGACATGGCCGATATGCTCGACAGCTTTTTCGAGAAGTCGCGGCAGGGCCAGCGCGACGAGGCCCAGCAGTTGATTATCAAATTCATGAGGGGCCACGATGAGATCACCAAGCAGCCCATATTTGACCAATTGGTATATCAGGATGTGACCGTGGAGGCTTATACGGCCTCCAATTCTCTGGTCCTTATGGCTCCGGAGGACAGCATCGCCATGATGGGCCAGTTAATCAAGATGCTGGACGGCGTGCAGCCGATGATCGCCACGATACGCGAGTTTCCCTTGTATAACGCCAATGCTACGGACATGATGAAGCTTCTGGAAGAACTGTTTCAAACCCAGAGCAGCGGGAGCAGTCGCGGCGGCGAGGAGGGGCGCCAGTTGGTATTCAGTCCGACGGCGGCGGCGGCCATGGCAACCGCCGGCGGGGCGGCCATCGAGTTGACCTTCTCGGTGGACGAGCGAACCAACACGTTGATCGCCGCGGGCAGCGAGGCCTACCTCGCTGAGGTTGCCAACCTCGTTTATCAGCTTGACGAGCGGCAGATTGACGAGCGGATTGTCGAGGTGCGCCGGCTCCAGAATGCCCGGGCCAATGATGTGGCCTCGGCCATGAAAGAATTCTTTGATAGTGAACGACAAATTCTGGAGGAGGCCGCCGGCGGTGCGGAAGAGTCAGCCATGCGCCGTAGCGAGCGGCAAGTATCCGTAACCAGCGTAGAACGCGAGGAAGGCGAGGCCAGTATCCTGTTGGTCAGCTACAGCCCGCGCTTGAAATCGCAAATCGAATCCATGATAGCCGAACTGGACCAGCCTCCGCCGCAGGTCATGATTCAGGTACTTATGGCCGAAGTGACCTTGAACAATAATTTCGAGATGGGCATGGAGTTCGCTTTCCAGGATCTGCTGTTCAGCGAGAAAGCCTATGTTGGGAATAATAACGTGGTTAAGGGTAAAGGCCACGACTGGATTCTTGGTACGGACCTGGGGGCCGCCCCCTCAGGAGTGGCTGGGTTCAGCTTTACATTAACCGGCGAGGACTTCAATTTCCTGTTGCGGGCCTTGCAGACCGAGGGGCGGCTTGAGGTGCTCAGCCGCCCGGCCGTGCTGGTGCGCGATGGTCAGGAAGCCACGATCAGCGTTGGCGACCAGGTTCCGGTGGTCAAGGATGCCACCATCAGCGGGGCCGGGCAAGTGACCCCCACGGTCAGCTACGAGGATGTAGGTATCGAGTTGCTCGTGACCCCTATCATTAATCCGGATGGATTCGTGAATATGAAGATAGCTCCGTCCATTCGGGCGATCGGTACGTCCAACGTGACCGTGGCTACCGGTATCACCCTGCCCATTTTCACCAACCGCTCGGTGGAGACTGCGGTTACTGTCAAGGATGGTGAAACCATCGTCATCGGCGGTCTGATTAAGACCGAAACCACGGACGAAGACACCAAGGTGCCGTTGGCCGGCGACATTCCAATTCTGGGTAATCTGTTTCGGACTACCAGCAAGTCTAAGACCAAAACCGAACTGCTGATCGTGCTGACCCCGCGGGTTATTCGCACGGTCGAGGATGCCCGGAGGGTTTCTATGGAGATGCGTGACCAGACCGGTATGATGGATAAGACGCGGACGAGTCCGTTGATGAACGGTCTGCAGGTTGAGCCGGAGGCCGATGCTTTCGGCCCCGACCTGTCACTAATGGAGCAAATTACTCCGGCCAACGGCGAGGAACTGGGTCCGCAGATAGAGACTAAGGAATTCGGGCCGGCCATGTCGGTCATGGAGCTTGGGCCAGCGATTTACAATAAGACCTCGACCGACTAAGGAACGTGCCAGTAGCCGCCCTGGGGAAGAGGCGGTTTTAAGGGGGTATCCATGCGTTTAACCGATTGGAATCTAACGGTGTTCCTGATATTTATGGGCCTGACCCTGACTGGATGCCAGGAACCCAGCAAGGGGTATGGCTCGAACCAGCAGCCTACGCCGGACGAAGTCCTGCGCATGCCGGTGGAATGGAATGTTAATGCCATCGCGGTGTTTTTTAACCCTCATTCCTCGTGGATCTGGACCGAGGACCGTTCCCGGATTCAGGGCCTGTTTATTAACTCGCTTTATCTGCTGGGCCATAACGGTAAGGGGGTCTTCGGCGATGGGGTGATTCGCCCCAGGTTATTTGTGATTGAGACAGCTCCTGATGGCACAAAAAAACAAACGCTGTTCAAGGAATGGTCTTTCGATGTGGATGAGGCCATGCCGTTCCGGGTGAAACGACAGGCCGCACTGGGCTGGGGCTACGGCTTGTTACCGCTCGACCTGGAAGAAGCTGACCTGGGTGGTCGTGATATCCGCGTGGTCGTTTCCTTTGAACGTAGTGACGGACGGATCGTGAATCACCGAGGCAATTCTTTTCGTGTCCCCCACGGAGGCCGCTGAACCTTGGCCCGTATTTTCTGCATTTCGGCAAGCCTGTGTTGCGGTTCATCATGAAACAGGCTTAAAAAGCATTTATAGTCCGTTTTGTGGTTGATTCCGTTTGGTTTACGGCTTGCCTGCCTTGAGGGTTTCGCCTAAAATCCCAGTTGTTTTTATTGCATTGGAGTTGTGGCTATGCAAGAAACTCTCCGTAAATATCGCCGGGCAATTCGTCAGGGTAAGGTAAACCCGTTAGTCCACTGGGACGGTCAAACCAGCGGCCTGTTAATGGATTCTACCTCGGCGGACGTGCCCTTATGCATGTTGGATTTTGCTTGCTATCGCTTGGAGGACGGACCTTTTACGATCAAAACTCGGGAACGCGAGTTTGCGTTCTTGCCGGTCAACGGCCAGTTTGAGGTCCAGGTGGATTCTCAGGTATTCCAAGGTCGGCGGGATGGCGGTCCGTTCGCCGGCCTGCCAGGGCAGAGTAACGCTTCGGCGGTTTATGCTCCGGCGGATGCTAACGTTCAATTGTCTGGTCAGGGGGAGATGATTTGTTTCAGTGCCCCGGCCGCCGGGCACAAGCCGCCGGCGTACGTGCAACCCGGTCAGCGGCCCAATATGTCGCGAGGTACAGGTCTCTGGCTGCGCGAGGTAGTAAGCCTGTTCTCTCCGGAAGATGTCTCTACCGTGCTGGTCGGCGGGGAAACATATAGTCCGCCGGGGCTGTGGTCAGGCACCCCTTTGCATGTGCATGATCAGCATCTAATCGACCAGGGGCAGAGCGATCATGAGGAAATCTATTATCATCTAGCCCGCATCACACAAGGCGAATGGGGCCCATTCGGTGTACAGATGTTGTTTGACAACGATGGGCTGGATCAGGCATATGTGATTCATGACCATGACGCCTTCGCCATTCCCGGCGGAGCGCACCCGGTCATCGCCGGCCCCAACAGCGATATGCTCTACATGTGGGCTTTGGCCGGTCCGAGCCCGAAGCTGGCCATGTTGGACATCCCCGAATTCGCCTATCTCAAGAAGGTTGGCGAACTATTGGATAGTCTAACCGCGGAGCGCCCGCGGGCGGCTTTGTCGGCCCGCGAATTCCAGCGGTTGGTTTCGGAGAGCAAGCTTCTCGCGCACGAGGCCCATGTCCTGCGCATGCATCTTAAGCAGCAGGGCATTAACATTCAGGACTGAATTGGCCGTTTCGGCGCTCTTACCGAATAGCGATTATTTTCAGCTTTCTCCGCCGTCTATGGCCGGCTTGGTATCTCCTTATCCAAAATCAGCCCTAGCTGCTCACCAAGTTTGACTATCTGGGGCAGATCCCCATGTGGATCCTGGCCATTGTCCATGATCATCCGATGGGCCAGTTGACAGGCATCCTTGGCCGCGCTTCGGTCGGTTTCCGTATCCGGATTGCCACTGACCTGACTGCGGCGATAGAGCCCCTCGGCCACGTGGTAATGGAAGGTGGCAACCATCGGATTAATCTGGATCGCTTCCCGCAACCGCCCGATTCCCTGATCGTACTCGCCGAGGGCTAAATGACACCAACCCAATGTATCCAGTACATTAGCATCGCCCGGGGCAAGTTCCACCGCGCGTTTGGCGTAGGGTAGGGCCGCTTTCGGCTCCTTCAAATCTTCCAGTAGCAGATATGCCAGATTGTTCAGGGACATCACATCGTTCGGGCGCATTGCCAGGACGGATTCGTACAGTTGCCGGGCAGCCTCATGGTCTTTTGTACGATTCATGACGGTGGCCAGCAGCCGGGTGATATAAAATTGTTCGTACTGGCTGCGGGCATCCTCGCCGGTTAGCCCAGTCAGCAGGGTCTGCAAGGTCTGCTTCTGGCCGGCATAATCGTCCTGCCGATCCTGTAAAAACGATAACAGATAAAGGCTTCCGCGTTCTCCAGGATTGGCTTGCAGGCGTTCCTGGACAGCAGTCATGAGCTGTTCGGTGGACGCGATCCGGCGTTCCTGGATATCCTCGCGCAGGAAGGCAAACAGGACTTCCAATGGCGCGGCTTGGTCGTTTAGCGCCTCGATATACCGTTCGACGGCCTGAGGAATATCCCCCTTGCCCGCATAGGCACTACCCAGCAGCATTACCACCGTGGGTATCCTTCGCTCGGCCGGGAGCTGGTTAGTGGTGAAGTCTATCATGTCATCGTACCGCTGGAATTTGAAATAGGTAGACAGCAAATAGTGCAGAAAGGAGGATTCGTAGTCGCTTAATTCCGCGGCCTGGCGGGCGTATTGAATAGTCTCGTTGCCTCGATTGCGTCGGCTAGAGATTTCGGCCAGCATGAAAGGCCAAAGCGGCTGCTGCGGCTGGGAACGGGCACGCGGGGCGATTAAGTTTTCGGCGGCGTCGAAGCGCTCGATTTGCATATAGATTTCGACTAACTGACGCACGAGATCCGGAGTCTCGTATCCGCTGTCGAGCAAGCTTCGCAGTTCCCGAATAGCCGGCTCGGTTTGTCCGTCATAGCGCAGGGCCCTGGCCAGCAGGATACGGGGTTCGTATTCGGCAAAACTGGGATTCAGCCGGCTGGAGTCCTGCAGGTCGGCAATGGCCTCCTTCCATTTGTTCAAGCGGAAATAAACGAGGCTGCGTCGGTAATACCCCATAGGGTTATCGGGATTGCGTTCGATATAACGGGTCAAACGATCCAAGGCTTCGGCATCCCGCCCCAATCGCGAGGCGAATTCGCCCTCCGCCAGAATCGCGAAATCCTCGTCATACTGGGCCCGATAAGAGGCGATTTCCTTGCGGATATCCTCATCCCGGGATGGATCGCGCAATTGAACCAGCAAGTCGATCAGGCGGGAGTGGGCCAGCCGGCCGTTGGCTGTCTGGGTGGGGTCGCTGTCGGCCTTGGCGATGGCCTTGCGGAGCCAGGCTTCCGCTTCTGCCGGCTCGTTAATATTAAGCAAGAAGGTTCCGATCTCGATGCTGATGCCGGAATGGTCCGAGTATTCCGCCGCCTTCCGATAAGCTTCAGCGACTTGCTCGATCGACCATGCTTCCGGTCGCCCTTGTTGCAACAGGGTATGCTGGTGGGCGGCGATTAATAGCTGGGCTCCGGCTTTTTGGACCGGATCCTTGTCGGCCAAGCCCTCGACCAGCTTTTGTAGCAGCTCGTCCGCACCTGCATAGTCACGCATTCGGTCTCGCAGAAAGCGGCTGTATAGGTCTACCAGACGAAGATTGTTCGGCAACTGCGCGTTGGCCTGTTCGTAAACATCTTTAGCCTTGCCCAACTGTCCGACTGTCGTGTATAGGTTGGCCAGACGGAGGAGATTGTTGACGTCGGAGGGTTCCTGTTGACGCATCTTTTCCCGCCGCTCAATGGCTGCCTGCGGATTACGCCGGTCCTCGCGGGCTTCCATTTCGGTACGCACCCATGGATGATTAGGCAGTAAGCGATTAGCCAGTTCGAGGGCCTGTATTTTTTCATTTTCGTTGCCCATAAGGTCGTAGGTCCGGGCCATCCCAATGGCCGCCGACCCGTTATTGGGGTCGAGACGCAGAGCCTCCTTGTATGCCGTAAGGGCTTCTTCGTAGTTTTGCATTTGCATCAAGGCCAGGCCGAGCCAGAGTTGTCCTTGTGAATAACTGGGATAGCGCTGTACGCCGGCTCGTAGATGGGCAACGGCCTCGGATAATTCAGCGGCGAATTCAGGCACTTCACTACGGGACAGAAGCACTCGGCCGCGTAGGTAATGTTCGCCCGAAGGATCCAATCCTAACTGAATGGCCTTGGCCAGTAGCTCATCGACTTCCGTCCATTTGCGCTCTTGCATGGCCGCGAAGAGCAACTGCTCAACGATTCTTGGGTCGTCGGGTTTAAGCTGGTAAGCCTGTCGGAGTTGCTCCTGGGCCTCTGCTGTGCGCCCGAGCCGAGCGTACAACTGACTCAGTCCGAGGGCCTTGATGATCGGGTCGCTCTCCTCCCGAAGCATTTCCTCATAATGCTTGTTTTTTTCCTCCTCGCTTAGAGTTTCGTCGCTGGCCAACAGTAGGGTCTCGATCTGTTTAACTAGTAGTTCGGCATTGCGTGGCTGGTCCGCGGCGGTGTCGGCGACGGAAGCGGACTCCGCCAGGCGTTGTTCCGCGATGGTCTTGGAGTTGGCAAGAATCTTCCTGATATCCTCAACTCGGTCTTTGTTGATCTGGGCGATACCGATCAAGGCGCGTAAGGCCGTGAGGTTAAGAGGATCGGTATCTACGACTTCCCGGAACAATTGCTCGCTTTTTCTGAACAGAGTGGGGTCGGGCGGGTCTTTTTCGCCGGCTTGGAGCATCAAATTGGCCGCCTCCATAATCTTGGCCTGTTCGGGATTGACCTGACTGAGATCCGCCGCAAGCTGTTTGCGCAGAATGGAGGCCGCCTCCAGATTACCCAGGGCTGCCAGAGCGTTTGCCTTGGCCGACAGGGCCCCGGTGTGTTTCGGCTCTATTTGCAGCACTCTGTCGGCGGCGGCGATGGCCTCATCGTAGCGATTAAGGCGGTTCTGAACGTGTGCCATCATCATCCATAAAGTCACGTCGCCCCCGGTCAAGGTAAGGATACGGTTCAGAGTTTCGGCGGCCAGCCCAAGCTGATTGGTTTCGACGTACATTATGGCCAAGGCCCGCTCGATTCGCGGGTCTATCCCTGTTAGCTGTTTGCGGGCCTCTTCCAGCTTGCTGATCGACTCCGTTTTTTTGTTATCCAGCATCAGCAACTGGCCGCGCATGTACAATGCATTAATGTCCTTTTCCCCGCCAGTCGTGTTCTGCACGGTTTCCCTGTAGAGATCTTCCATCCGCTCTCGAATCTTCGCCGTTTCCCGTTGTGCCTCGTCCTGGCTTTTCGCCTTCTGCGGCAGGGTGGCCATTAATCGCATGTCTATCTGAAAGGCTTCATTTCGGACGACCGCCATCATCTGCAGATTCTGCCAGGCAAGATAGTGGTCGCGTTTGATGCCGAGCTTGATACGCTCCTGAAGAACCTGACGGGCGTCTTCTGGCCGATTGTCCAGGGAATATAGGCCGGCCAGGCGCAGGTACCCAACGTACTGAAACCTATCCATATCGATAGCCGCTTTGTAGTGTTCCTCGGCTTTGGCTAGTAATTCATGGTTTTCGGGAAGGGCTCTATCCTGCTCGTTGCTGCGATTCCACCGCAGCAGCCAGTATTGGCCCAGAGCGATACGCGACTCGATATCTTTCGGATCGACCTTAATCGCTTCCTCGAGATCGGCCAAGGCCTTGGCGTCAGCTTCTTCGATCTGTCGCTGGATCGCCTCCGGGACGCTCGTGCGACCTTGCGCGGAGCCGGTGGGCAAGAGGCGTGCGGCCCTCTCCGCATAATAAATACCGCGATATCGGTAGGCTTTGGTTAACTGTGCCGTATCTGGGTTGGGCTGTTCGCGCAGCGCCTTGATAAGTTGGAGATAGAGGTTTTCCGCGTCTTCGTGACGGTTTTGAGAGTAGTAGAGCCGGGCCAGATCATTGGTAAAGTCCGGCTGGCTCGGGTCGCCTTCGACTGCCTCGGTCAGCAGTTTCTGGCCTGCCTCGGCGTAGCTGGGGTCAATGGCTTGCAGATTGATCTTTGCCAAGCCCAGGGCATGCAGGCCTGCATAATTCTTGGAATTAATCGCGCAGAGCTTTTCGGCTTCTTGCTGGAGTTGCCCCCAGGTGGCAGCGCTGCGGGACATGCCGGCCAATTCCAGCCGAAACGCCACTATTTTTTCCTGGGCGCTTTCATTTCCCGCGTCATTGACCATGACGTTGTTCCAGAACTGCAGCGCGTCGGCGGCCATGCCCGCTTTCAGAGCCATTTCGCCGGCCAAGGTCAGGTAGGTGTTGGAGGCCGGAGTCGGACGGCCGCTGTCCTGGGCCCGCATGGCCGCTCGGCGGTAGTATTGCATAGCGGTTTCGTATTCTCCCCGGGAGGCCGCCTGCTCGGCTTGCTGGAGATATGGTGCCGGATCCCGTTTTTGCATGCTCAACACCATGACGGCCCCGGCCACGGTTATGACCGCCATGCCGGCAAAGGTTAGTCCCGCTACCATTGTTTTATTGAGTCGCTTGGCCATGATCGTGATCTCTTCCTTTCACAAATAATAAGGTCAACAGGTTGTCGACCCGTTCACCGTGTTTCCTTGCGTGGTTAATGGTGTCCTATCCCGGTTACGGTTGGTCGCTGCTTTCGCGGGTCGCGGCCTCCCAATCCGGCCAGTGGTCCTCTACCAGAACGGGCACCACTGTCTGCAGGAACTTGATACCTGTCTCCAAGGCCTCGTCGATAGGGGGCATGGCCTCGTTCACGCCAAAGGTCAGCTCAAGTTTACTGAAATAGGAATACCGGGAGGATGGGTTGCCCAGCAACGTACGCACTCCGGTTCGGGTCGCTTTGAATTCGCCATTGGCGTGAAAAGTATAGAGAACCAGGGATTCCCGGTTACCGAAAGTCGCCGACATGCGGAAAACCAGCAAGTGAACCGGGATAGTGAACCCCGGGCCCAGTCTGGGAATTTCCACGTCGATCAGACGGTCCTCAACCGTGGTATTCCCTTGCCCGAGGTAGCATTGTTCGGGAACGTGCGGTACCTGGTCCGGGTTGCCCGTATAATAGGTGACAAAAAGCTGAATCCAGGATTCACGATTATGCCGGTCTGGCCTGGAGGTGTCCTCCAGAATCCATTGAATGTACTGAGTCGTGCCCAATTCGTTTACAACTTCGGGGTGAATTTGCATTTGTTGCCGCAACTCGTAGGGCAATAATTTGCGTTGGTCCATATCGTCCAGAGCTATCTTGAGTGGCAGCGGTTTTTTTATCATCCAGACGTTCAGGCGCTTGGCCATGACCTCGAAACCAACCGCGAAGGCCAGCAGTATGGCCGCGCAACCCAAAAACCAAGGTTGACGTAGGACCGCGCCCCAGGAGATCGACGGCGATACCAGCCTCTTGTCGCCCATTCCGTTTGCGTTTTGCCCGTTGTTTGTTTCCGACATAGCTTTATTACCTGATCGATGAACGCTCATTTCCCGCTTGCACGGGACAATGATATGAGAATCTTGAAGTACGCCACTATAATACGCCCATTCGTAGTTGGTCAATAAATTGACTACTTAAGGTGTATTCTATCCACGGCCTCCCTGTGGATTTTGGTCCACTGAAAATTACCCAACTTGCCAATATGCCAAGCCCCCTGACGTAGTTTGCTTAAAGGCTGTCCCGTAAAGGGTTAGGCTGTGTGTATCATCGGTCGAAGATGCGGCCAACAGGAGTTTGTTGGTCCGAAAACACTATTCCGACCAGCTTTTCCAACAAGTCCCTTCCGGAACACCCAAACCAATATTGTCTACGAAAAGGCGATTTATATTGTTCAGGTTGGCCGGTAGCCGTCCGATAAAACAGTTGGCTTATGTTTACGCATAATACTCAAAAACGAACGCCCGTGGTTATTGTTGGTGCCGGTGGGCATGGTAGGGTGGTGCTGGATATCCTGGTCCGGACCCGTCGCCATGAGGTTGTCGGTTTTCTGGATTCTAATCCCGCCCTGCACGGTCGGCGGATGGATGGCAAGCCGGTACTTGGTGACTTGACGGCCTTGGCTGATCTGCGCTCTCAGGGGATTCAGGGGGCGGTGGTGGCCATTGGAGATGGTGGGGTCCGCCGGGCCTTCGCCGAACAGGTTGAGGAAATGGGCCTTGAGCTGATCAACGCGATTCATCCGTCTGCGAATCTGGCCCATAATGTGACCCTGGGGCGAAACGTAGTCATCTGTGCCGGGGCTTTGGTTTGCGCCCATTGCCAGCTTGGGGATTCGGTGATTCTCAATACGGGTTGCATTGTTGACCACGAGAGCATGATCGGGACGGCCGCCCATGTCTGCCCAGGGGCCCGCTTGGCCGGCCGGGTCACGGTGGAGGCGGGGGCTTTTATCGGGATCGGGGCCACCGTGCTGCAAGGGTTACGAATCGGTTATGAAGCCATTGTCGGCGGCGGGGCCGTGGTTATCCGCGATGTGGAACCAATGACCACCGTGGTAGGCGTCCCCGCCCGAACCCTGCGGGAAACTCCGGACCAGGAGGAGTTCTACGAAATGATGGTTCCTCCAGCCTTACGCGCTAATGTGGCGGTCGGTTCCAAGTCCTGACGGTGCCTGCGGACGATTCCCCCACGATATTTATCATGCCTAATTTGCCTTCGGGGAAATTGTTTATTACTGTTGATTGCCTGCTTACGTCTGGGCCAGCCTGCGGAAAGAGTTACGCAGATTCCGAGTTGGGGAGGTTATCGCCCCTGCATGATTCATGGGTTCAAACCGCGCTTGAATGCAAAAAAGGGGCAGAGAGGTAGTTATGAGCACTATGCTTGGAAAGCTTAAGGATTTTGCCCGGGAACAGGATGGACCAACCGCGACGGAATATGCCTTCATGCTAGCCGTGATTATCGTGGCCTGCCTGGGAGCGATTACCACCCTGAGCGACAAGGTCCAAGATACGTTCACGCTGGTGACCTCAAGCATGCCCGACGGCACCGCGCCGGGATAATGGAGGTTCCCGCCCGGTGCGGTGGTACCGTGGCGTAAGGCGTCAAGAGTTATATCGAAAAGATTCCGGGTTATCGGACAGGCGGGAATACTTGCGTAGCGCCCAGCCAACGGTTTTCCACAGGATTAGAACCAATACGATGGAAAGGTACCCGTCGATGGCGTAATGCCAAGCCAGGTGTACGGATCCGATCAGAATAATCAGGGCAAAGAAGAACAAGGCCGCGCCGACCTTGCGATGGACCGACCAGGCCCCCAAGGCCAGCAGCAGGGTTGAGGCCACATGCATGCTGGGCATCGCGGTAATACCTCGGACCCGTTCGATCTGCCCGGTTTCGTAGTTTCGCCAGAGCATTTCACGCACGTCAATCGACCATATCGGGTATTCCTGATTGGCCCGTTCCAGATACGCCATTAAGGGCAGAAAAGGCCCTTCATCGCCCGTGACCCGATCGTAATAGCACGGCCCCGCCGAGGACAGGCCAATCGCCAGAATCGTGCCCAGCAGGATCCACATCAGCAGGAAGCACAATAGATATTGCATGCGAGCCAGCCGGTTTTCATGCCAGCCAAGCCAGAAAGTAACCCCGAACAGCACGAACATCCAGGCGTGATAACACGCATTTATGATGCTGGTAATCAAGGGGTACCCAAGGATTGGCTGGAGCAGTTCCCACGGATGATGCCCCCCATGCAGCAGGTAATCCCAGCGCATGAAGGTCGTATCCCAGCAGAATGGTTTCAGGACGTGAACGTTCTGCTTGTATGAACAGAACATGCCCATGAACTGAGGGAGGATCAAAAAGAGCATCAAAAAGCCCAGCAGGCGTCGGGGATACAGATACTTTTGTTGTAATCGCAACCGGAGAACGCGATAGAGAGACTCTCCAGGCGTACAGGTCCACATGGTATGTATGGTAAACCAACTGAGAAATCCGACCATGAAGCAGGCCGTAATGGAATACATGGCGTCGGCGTAAAGTTGGATGACCACAAGGTCTTGTATCTGCCAGAACCATTGCACCACCAATCCTGAGCATACATATAGAATTGTAATCAGGATCAGCAATCGGTCTTCCCATAGGGCCATGGCGAGATGGTCACTCAGGCCGGCTAACTTTCGACGCACAAGCACGTTATTCCGTAATGTTAGCGAAGGTTCGAGCACGATAGTCCTCCCAGATATCCTTAGAGGTCGTCCAAATTCCTATGGTACGTGAATAGCGGACCTCCGGTGGTACGCAAACGCGAGGCTTGGCCGGGCGTGGTAGTACATATGATTCAGGAGCATTATTAGTGTCACCAAGCCTGGCATTGTGTGTCATGGGATCGTATGCCAGAGATATTCAGGGTTGACGCAACGAGGATAATTTCATTTTCGGGGGCAGGGTATACTCGTATATCAATATTGAAAAGCACGATTCGGACTCTGGGGCTTATTCGGGCCGAATGGCGCCGATAAAGTCCAGTCAATTCATATTGCCGTCCGCCGTAATATCGGGCGTATTCGCTGATAAATATTTTCTGGTGATTTGTTTGCTTTGCCGGTTTTTGTTTTTTATGTTTCCCTTGTCTTTCGTCGATGGCGAAAGTGTTGTCCGAGGGGATGCAAATAGCCCTTGCGGCGAAATTTAAAACAGCCGCTCATCTGCCTCACGCCGGTTCGTCCGGGGCACCATGACAGGACGAACGCAACTAACGTTATGTGTCTCGGCCGAGGAGCAGTCGAGCAAGGAATGGAAAAGCATGGCCAGTCGGAGGGGGATCACCCCTGGCCAATAGAGGACACCTCATTTACAAAGGTCTAGGAAAGGAGAAGTCATGAAAGAGTTCATGAACCGAGCAAGGAATTTTCTGCGTAGCGAGGATGGGCCGACGGCGACCGAATACGCCGTGATGCTTGCCCTGATCATCGTGGCCTGCCTGGCCGCCATTACTACGCTGAGCGACAAGGTGCAAACCACCTTCGAGAATGTGGCCAGCGCTCTGCCTGACGGTACGACTTCCTAAGGCGGGTGACTTGCCCTATGGGTTTAGACGGTAAGG
>JAAYCU010000091.1 GCA_012729595.1 Phycisphaerales bacterium | reverse complement strand
GGGATGCATGTTGACCAGCTCAGCGGCCTGCACGATGGTCAGCCTCGCTCCCTTCAGATCGTCGGTCAGCTTCACGGCTCAGCCCTCCGAAAAGTACGCGGAAAGTATGGGAAAAGGACGTGAAAAGGGCGAAGAATACGCATAAAAGGTTTCGGCACCTCGGGTTTTACCGATGATGCTCGCCGATCGTCCTATCTCCGTGATTATGAACCGGGGTAGGCGGAGTTCGATTACCGACGAATTTTCTCTGGATGATTCATGAAGGAGGAAAGCCAACAACAAGGGTGGTTTATTGGATCGTTTGTTGTAGCCAGCAGCAATAATGCCGGCTGTCGGTCGCAGCGGCGACCTCGTCGGGCACCCCGGATGGGGCGACCCCCGCCCGACCAGCGGCATTGCTGGCATATCCCACCCACCCGCCCCCTTGGAACGACGGATGGGCAAGCTCGGCTTCGTGTTGAGCCGAGCTTGGCCCAAGAGCCAGGCCGGGAGGTACAGAATATGGTAAAAAGCAAAATGTGTCCGGGTTGCGGAACCATGCACGATGAGGAGTCGTTCGTCGGGCCTTACTGCGGCTTTTGCGACCACCTGTTGATGGATGAGCAGGGGTGTGGAGCATGAGCTGCGGAATCTGCAAGAGCCTGTATCCGGAGATTGTTCCGGAAACGGATGACATCTGCGGGGATTGCCAGGCGGCCTGGGAGGACGTGGACCTGCATGAGGTGGCGGTGGAGTTGGAGCAAGAGCTGGAGCAGCCGCTGGCGCCGATAGCGGCCAGGAGGTGGTGAAGATGGCAGTTTTGACGGGTGGAACGGCGGAGCAACGCTGTTTTGAATGCCTGATGTTTGGCCACTGCCGGGTTATGGATGATACCGGAGCATGGGAATTGCCGTGTGCTCGGTTTGAGCCGAGGGGGTGGTGAGAATGGAACGGATAACCTTGGCGTGGCTGATGGCCGAGCTTGAACGGGAGATGCAGGAGATCGGCGAGGGGGACGATGGGGAGAAGAGGTGGTAGTGATGGCGAAAATATCCCGGCTATTAAGTACGCCGATATGCGGGCAATGTGTCTTCTACGAGCAATGCCACGCCTTCGTTGAGACGGAAGGCAATGACTGGGCATGCCCGGATTTTTTATCGGCTTGAAGGGGGTGAGAAATATGAGCAGGCACGGATGGACAATCACCAACTGCGGTGAATGCGAGATGTTCAGCAAATGCAGGAAAGAAGTAGGCGCCAAGCGGTCTGATATGGGCTGCATGGACTTTCTGCCGGCAGGTTATTTCAGATGAAGAGAAGCCCGCCGGGAGGCGAAGCCGGCGGGCTTGATCGAGAGAGGTGAGGAGAGACAGATATTTGCGATATGGAAAATTATTCGGCGACCTCGGCCATCTCCTCCGGAGCCATTGACTTGCGCCGCTCCGGTGAGGTCACGTAGTTGTGAGCCTCAGTTGCAACAGCAATCAACAGGGGCAGATCAGCAGGGAAGAAGCTTTTTGAATCCTGCCACGTTTTGGTGTCCCAGTCATAATACTGTTTGTTCGTCGTGACGCTGTACCGGTAAAAAGTGCGACCGTCACGCTCGTACTCATTGCGCCAGACCGGTGCCTCGACTCTGACACCGTTGAGTTCTCTGGCAAACACAATTTCCGGACGATTGGGTTGTTGAGACATTGGTTTTCTCCTTTCGTTTAAAATGGTTAGTGGTCTTTATCTGAACAATGTGATTCTGAACCGCGAAAACACTTAAACGGATCCTCGTCACAGCCGCTTATTGGCGGCATGGGAGGAAAATCCTGATCAGGGCTGGGCGGTGATGAGCCAAAGGGATACTGGCCGGGATTATTGGCCGGCGGTATCCAGGTGAAGGGCTGCTGGCCAGGCAGTTGGGCCGGTGGTGGCGGCTGGCGATAAACCGGCTGGTTGGGCCAGTCGAGCAGCACAATCCAGATTAATATGAGCGCAGTGTTTGCGGACAGCCACACGGTCGTATCCAGGCCCAGCCCGAAGTGCGAAAAAGGCAGGCTTTTCATATAGAGCAGCAGGCCGTCCAGCAGGCTGATCCCAACCATTAGAAAAAGAACCGCTCCCCGGCGGGCATACCAGGGATAGACCGGTTCATTGAGCAATAGCTCGCCGAACTCGCGGATTCCCTTGGCGGCGAGAAACGCGGCGGTGATATTCAGTAGATAGTACATCACATCAATGGGGGAGGTGCATCGGATGGAATCGAAAGGACGGCCTTTAGAGCATTTCACGATTGGGTGTATCGATAGCCGCAATGTTGAAACCACCCCTCGGCATCCTCGGCTGTGACGGCCTGCAAGGCTTGAGTGATCGCGTGTAGCAGTGCCCGTGGCGTGCGGGCCTT
>JAAYCU010000090.1 GCA_012729595.1 Phycisphaerales bacterium | reverse complement strand
CGATTGGTATACAAGAAGAAATGCGGCGGCGACCTGGAAACGGGGCGATACGGGAAATCCTCGCGCTGCACGGCTCGGCCCGCCGTCACGCCAAGAAACCTGTAATGTTCGCTTGTTTTGGGCCTAGGTTACCCGCCTTCCCAGCTTGTAATCAAGGGGCCGGCGAGCAGCCGAAAACAAGATTATAACAAGCTTCTCCCTCCCCATCCGGCGCAAGAAACCTTGCTTAATAATTCGTGTACTTTCCAGGTGGAGTAGCCATAGCCTTCCAAATAATATGGGCAAATCCCGGTTCCCCGAGATCTGCCCATAACCATTTGAGAGTACACGCCTTATCAGGCAGGCGCGCGACCTTGTTCAATTTGCTCGTCGAGAGCTTGATCACGAATAACTTAAAGCGCCGCGCAGACCAGATCACCAACCTCGGTGGTCGAGTATCCCATTCGGCCGGCCGACTGTGATTTCATTTTCGGGCAGGTGACGGTGATGGCTTTTTCCACCCGGTTGCCGGCCTGCTCGACCGCCTTGTCGCCCTTCTGCCCCCCGACGACGCGCAGGAGCATGGCCAGCGAGGCGATGGCCGCCATCGGGTTAATCACGTTCTGGCCGGTATATTTCGGAGCGCTCCCGCCGATCGGCTCGAACATGCTCACACCCTGGGGGTTAATATTTCCACCCGCCGCGACACCCATGCCGCCCTGAATCATGGCTCCCAGGTCGGTGATGATGTCCCCGAACATGTTGGGCACCACGATCGTGTCGTAGTATTCGGGGTTCTTGACGAACCACATGCAACAGGCGTCCACATGGTTATAGTCGCGTTGAATATCCGGGTATTCGGCGTCACCGATTTCGTTGAACGCCCGCCACCATAGATCGTGGGCGAAGGTCAGCACGTTTCGCTTGGCCACAAGGGTCAACATTTTTTTCTTGTTCTTCTTGCGACAGAACTCGAAAGCGTAACGCAGGCAGCGCTCCACGCCGAACCGGGTAGCGATCATTTCCTGGGTGGCCACTTCATTGGGTGTATTCTTGCGCAAAAAGCCACCACCACCGAAATACAGATCCTCGGTGTTCTCGCGGATTACGTCAAAATCAATGTGCTCTGGACCTTTGTCTTTGAGCGGCGTATCCACGCCGGGGTATAGTTTGACCGGCCGCAGGTTGATGTATTGGTCCAATTCAAAACGCAGCTTGAGCAACAAGCCGAGTTCCAGAATGCCGGGGACGATATCCGGATCGCCCACCGCGCCCAGATAAATCGCGTCGAATCCTCGCAGGGCTTCGATCTGTTCGTCGGTAACGATCGGAATGTTCTGCTTATTCGGATCGCCCCCCCGCGCCATATAGGCCTTGCCACTGAGGTCGAAGTCCGTGGTCTCGTATTTGAAGCCCTCTTTCTGAGCAACCACTTTGAGAACCTTGAGACCTTCCGCCACCACTTCGGGCCCCGTACCGTCTCCGCCGATAACCGCGATTTTCAACACGTAAGGCTACTCCTTGCTGCTTGGCGTCCTTAGAATTAGCGGAGTCCGCTCCGCTCCTCTGGTAAAACCAAAGTCCAGACGTTATCAAAAGAGAAGGTTTTATTCAAGGAGCCGTGGTGAATGATCCGGTATACATGCCGGGCCGGTGCATTGCCGGTGCGATCAGTTTCGTTGGGTCGCCGCCTTGTTGCCCCGCCGAGACCTGTACAGTTCTGGGTGGGAGGAAGAGAATAATGATGTCACGCTTTACTTTGAGTCGCGTAGTTCAAGCCAGATTTTGGGTAGTACTCCTGCTGATGGCCGGGGGATGTGCCTCGCCTGTTCGGACGGACAGGGTCCAATACGAACAGTCCGACTGGATTTCCCAGACCGGTTTAACCGGGTTGCGCATGCTGTCCCCGAATTACGACCTGAGAGTTACGGCCAAGGACGAGATCCTGCGCCAGTATTTGCCGGAGTTCATGGAGGCGGCCTTGGTCGAGTATCAAAAGGTTATGCCCCCAGCCCGCGACCCTGGCGAGAAGATGATCATTTATGTTTTCAACGATCGACCGGAATGGGTCCAGTTCACCCTAGGGTTTGCTCCTAACCATACTCATATCTATATGCATATTCATACTGGCGGCTATATGGACCAAGCCCGGGCCACGGCGGTACTCTGGGATATCGGACGGGAGCATACGCTGGCCTTGGTTGCGCACGAAGGATGGCATCAATATCTGGCCAAGTGTTTCCCCGAACCGGTGCCGGCGTGGCTTAACGAGGGGCTGGCTACTCAGTGGGAGGGTTTTGATATCAAGGGCGAGCGGCCTGTGTTCAACTCGGCGGGCAACTATATGCGCCGAGGGCATTTGCGGGACGCACTTTCCGCCGGTGGGCAGGATGGTTTAATCCCACTCGCGGAGCTTCTGGCCATGGATGCCGGCTACGCCGTAGTCAAAACCGGGGCGACGGTGCGTAATTACTATACTCAGGTCTGGTCGCTGATTCTTTTTCTTCGTGAAGGCCAGGTAAAGGAGTACACTCAAGGCTTCCGCAGGCTCCTGGCCGATGCGGGCACGACTCGCATGCAGGCCGCGGTTCGGGCGTACCGGGCGGCTTCCTCTGGCGCGGAGCAATATAGCTCTGGCGAGGTTATATTCCGACACTACATCACTGAGGATATGGAAGCCTTTAAGGAAGCCTATCGGGAATACGCCCTTAACCTGGTCTTTTGAGTTCACTAACCACCTGTGGGCTGTATTTGTCCTGAATTGCCTGTAAAATACTTGAATGATCCCACCGATTTCATTATCATGGAATCCGAGACATGGGGGAAGGAGTCTCCTACCTCTGATTAGTTATTCGTGCAAATCGTAAAATGGGCACGTATTGTAGTAGCAGAGGTTCAGTCCTTGCCGCGACAAAGTTTTCGTTGTTGTGGCTTTTGGGGGGCGAGTCGTTCATCTCGATGCGGCCGCTGTGAGCCCTCCACTCGACTATCAGGATGCAAGCCTCAATTGGAATCGCGATCCAACGGATGGCGGACCAGCCTCCGCGGATCATTTAACACGACACAAGCATCGCGATGAACGGTTTGTCGCGGAATAGTTAGAGCATTTCACGATTGGGTGTATCGATAGCCGCAATGTTGAAACCACCCCTCGGCATCCTCGGCTGTGACGGCCTGCAAGGCTTGAGTGATCGCGTGTAGCAGTGCCCGTGGCGTGCGGGCCTT
>JAAYCU010000089.1 GCA_012729595.1 Phycisphaerales bacterium | reverse complement strand
CAGCCGACACCGGTGCCGCCTGCTTCCGACGGAAACCAAGCGGCTGAGCCGGTAGTCGGCGCGGACCAGTCAACCGATGTATTAAAGGAAGGTTACATGAATCCCGATTGCCCAGCGGACGTTCCCTCGCTGGAAACGAAGCCGGTTCCAAGCATGTCGGATACGTCTTGCTCTGCCGAGCAAGTACCCCCCGATGCCAACCCGGAAACCATGGCTGAGGCGTGCCCCGTGCCCGCCGAGAAACCTAATATTTGCGATGGGGTAGTCGTTCGCCTGACCGCCGAGTATGTGTTCATGGATTTGGGCGATCAGGGGCAGGGGGCCATTCCACTGATAGAGTTCGCCGGTCAGCCGCTGCCCGCCGAAGGCGAAAAAATCTCCGTGTTAATCGACAAACAGGATCCGGATACCGGCTTGTTTGTCCTGAGCAAACGCCAGGCCGAGGAAATGAACTTCTGGGATTCGGTCAAACTAGGTGACGAACTGGAGGGCGTTGTCACCGGAATGAATAAGGGCGGTTTGGATATCGATATTGGCGGAGCCCGTGTGTTCATGCCTGCTTCCCATGTTGATGTCAAGCGAGTGCATGACATATCCGTTCTGATTGGTGAGCATGTACGCGGCGTGGTAACCCAGGTTGACCGGGCCACCCGTGATCTGCTGCTCAGCCGACGAAAATATCTGCAGAAAGAGCAAAAGCGCCAAAGAACGGAAATGATCGAGTCTCTGGTTATTGGTGAAACCCGTTCCGGGACCGTTTCCAACATCACCGAGTTCGGCGCGTTTGTGGATATTGGTGGAATCGACGGGCTCGTGCATGTTACCGATATGAGCTGGGGACACGTTAAAGACCCCAAGGAGCTGCTTCAGCTTGGTCAAACGGTTGATGTTAAGTTATTGAAAATCAATCGTCAGACGGGAAAGCTGTCCCTCGGCATCAAGCAGCTTCAGCCGGATCCCTGGGAGGGTGTGGAGCAGAAGTATGCGGAAGGCGCGAAGCTTAGCGCCCGGATCGACCGCATGACCGATTTCGGCGCTTTCCTGGAATTGGAACCCGGTATTGATGCCCTTTTACCGCTCAGCGAAATGAGCTGGTCCAAACACGTTAACCATCCGTCTCAGATCGTGAAAATCGGAGATACTATCGAAGTTGTCGTTTTGAAAGTAGACCCGGCCAAGAAACGTATTTCCGTTGGCCTGAGGCAGATGACCGAAAACCCATGGAGTACTGTCGCGGAGAACTTTCCGATCAACTCCATGCACAAGGGCAAAGTGGCCAAGCTGGCGGAGTTCGGTGCGTTTGTGGAACTGGTTCCCGGCTTGGAAGGTCTAATCCATATTTCGGAACTTTCCGAGAAGCGGGTGCGAGCCGTTGGCGATGTCGTGCAGGAAGGCCAGGAGGTCGAGGTTCGGATAGTCAGAGTGGACATGGAGAGCCAGAGGATCGGTCTATCCATGCGTCCGGCCCCGGCTCCACGGTCCGCCGCCGACGGTAGAAATAAACCACAAAAGAAACGTCCGCTGCGCGGTGGTCTATCCAGTCATTTCAGCTGGTAGCACCATGACATGACCATCGCCCATGCCCCTGCTTGGGGTCTGCTTACTTGCAAGGGTAGGGCGGTTGCTCGTCCCATGATCCAGCGAGGATTTCCTCGTCCCTCCCGTACGATTCAGCCGATTTTTACTGGGGTACGGAGCAACAGCGCTCGACGGATTGGCGCTGTTTAGAATCATGGGAGTCATCGTATGCCGGCCCGCGCAACTCTTGCCTTGTTACTTGGTCTAATTGCCGGTTGTCATAATCAGTACCGGCCTCCGGAAATCTACCGATACCGGGATCGGGCTGTCCGCGTCGATGTTTTCAAGGGAGCGGTAGACGTGGAAGTGAATCCTCGGGATTCGAAATCCACCGAAGTGCATGTGAATTGGCCTTGATCAGGTCAGGCCGTCCCCGACTTGGCCCGCTGGCATAGTTGGATCAGGTCGGCCACTTCCTGGTTAACCTGCTCGACTGATTGGGAGGCCTTGGCCGATGTTTCGAGAATGGCCGCGGCTTGCCCGATTACGTCGAATCCGTACCCTCCGCATGAGCCCTTCAATTGATGAGCGATACGCTTGAGCTCGGAAAGATCGCCTGTATTAAGGCAGTTTTCTAATGAGATTACCCGTTCGGACAGGGTGTTAACGAATTCGTCCACCAGCTCGGCCATTTCGGGATCATCGCTGTAATAACTGATAATCGGGGTTAATTCCACGGAAGGCATTGTTTCCACCTCGGCAGAGGAATTTATCAGACCAACATTCCTATCGGAATGTTCCACATTACCCTATCGGCCGTCGTGGTATGCAAATGAATATATACAGGAAAATCTCGACGAGAGCCCCGTTTTCTCTTTCTGGAGGCTTCAATGACGAAGACGCCCATCCCTTGCCCATCGCCGGCGGAGGTCGGTTGTGCCGTGGAAGGGCTGATTGTGTTGGGCCGTGTTATTTTCCGGAATAATCAATAATCCGGGCGATTTCGGTTCGCAGGCTGCTTCGATGCACGATACGGTCTATGAATCCATGTTCGAGCATGAATTCGGCCGATTGAAAACCCGCGGGCAGCTTGGCTTTGATCGTGTTCTCGATGACCCGTGGCCCCGCAAAACCGACCATGGACCCCGGCTCGGCCAGGTGAATATCGCCCAGAGAGGCGAAGCTGGCGGCCACCCCGGCGGTCGTCGGATCGGTCATGACTACGATATAAAGGCCACCGGCCTCGTCCAGCCGGGCTACGGCGGCTGAGGTCTTGGCCATCTGTACCAGGGAGACCATCCCTTCCTGCATCCGGGCGCCGCCAGAGGCGGTCACGACTACCACGGGGACATTCTCGTCCGCCGCACGCTCGATCGCCGCGGTAATTTTTTCGCCAACGACCGCGCCCATGGAGGCCATGATAAAAAACGGGTCCATTACCGCCAGAATTACCGGGCGACCCCGAATAAAGGCCTTGCCCACGACTACGGCTTCAGACTCCCCGGTCGTTTGCTGGGCTTGGCGTATCCGTTCCTTGTATTTGAGCCGCTCCTCGAATTTCAGCGGGTCGGTGGTAGTCAGGTCGGCCAGGAATTCCTCGAAAGTGCCATCGTCGGCCAACTGCTTGATCCGGGTACGCGCGGGAATCCGGTGGTGATAGTCGCATTCCGGACAGACGTGGAGGGCTTCTTCCACCGCCTTTTGGTAAACGGTGGCCCCGCATTTGGGGCACTGGGTCCAAAGCCCCTTGGGCACGTCAACCCGCCCGCTGCCGGATTCCGTGGTCACGGCCGGCGGGGGTGTCTCGCTGTCCTTCGCTGGTGTCGAAATTTCCTCTGCCAAGGCCGGTTTCTCCTTTATCCCGACCGCGATATACCGTGCCGACGGCTCCCCGCCGACTCCAATGCCCCCCTTTTTACGCGTTTATAGGCATCTTGTCTACCGTTAGACGGGCGTGGCTTACAAGACGGTGATATGCGGCTCCGCCGGGGCCTGGGAATCCGACGGCCTTACGCGAATAACCGTTGCGCAGCGTAATCCGGCGTTATCGTGCCCGCCAACCGTTAAACCCCGAACGGGTGGCGGATATTCTTGATGGCACGGTCCTCCGGGCCATCCTCCTTGGTCATCATCAGGTAGACTTCCTTCATGTTCTCCTCGAGTTCCTCCAGCGTCTCGCCCTGAGTCATGATTTCCGGATGCTCCACGAGCTCGCCCACCCAGAACTTCCCGCCTTTCCAGTAAATCATCTTTAATTTGGTTTTCATCCATTCACCCGCATGGTCGCGCGCCTTGATGTTCGCGTAGTACGGACAAGGGGCGAATCAGGGTTATGTCGCTGTGCCGAGATTCCCATCTCGACACCCCTCCTTTCGCTGTGCCGAGATATTTCTGAGCACGACGGCCGTTCTACGGCTGGTCCAAGGCCATGCGCTCCCCCCTTCCCTCCCCATTCCCTCGATAACCCTCGAGCCCGTTTTCACGACGCAACGAAATTCTCCTCTTGGGATTCCCCGAATAGTCGCATGGATTCCTTCTATCTCTGTGGTCGAATGTTACGGTTGCGCAGCGGACGGTCCGCGGCAACCGGTTGTTATGCGTTACGTTCCGAGTATGCCAATCTCTAGAGCATTTCACGATTGGGTGTATCGATAGCCGCAATGTTGAAACCACCCCTCGGCATCCTCGGCTGTGACGGCCTGCAAGGCTTGAGTGATCGCGCGTAGCAGTGCCCGTGGCGTGCGGGCCT
>JAAYCU010000088.1 GCA_012729595.1 Phycisphaerales bacterium | reverse complement strand
GGATGCGGTCGATAGTGAACATGGCGGTGTTCTCCGGTGTGTTGCTGTTCACAACATACATCGGCCAGAAACACCGCTTTTTATTCGCGCCAAGCCGCATCAGCCACCAAATCGGTCAGTTTGAGTAGTTTACCTTCGTTCCCTCCGCATCACGTGCCGTCTCCCACGCCTTAACCTCACGACGCAAATCATGGATGTTGTCGATGCGTCGTGACAGGCGCTGGCGGCCTAGAATGCCCAGCTCGATCTCGGCATTGGCTTTCGGCGGAATGCACCATTGCTTACTCAGCCAAGGCTTAAGTTCATTTTTTAGCGTTCGACGCACGGTCTGATACGACACCCGCTCAACGTACTCCAATTGGACCATGCGGTCGGCCAGCAACCGCAATGTCCAGCGGTTTCGGCCTTCCGGAGGTTTCTGGCACGCCAGGACGATCAGATGGGCTTCGCCGTCTCTATTCAGCGCACGCTCATACTGACGGCGAGGTTTGCGACGGACCAACGCCGCCTCCAGACCTTCCTCTACGAACTCTTTCCGCACCCGCTCCATCGTTGCTCTTCCGACTTCCAATCCTTGAGCGATAGTCTCGTCATCCCAGCCTGGCCCATCAGAGCCGGCGTCAGCCTTGAGCAGAATCCGGGCATGCATCAGCTTTCGAGCGGCCACGTTGCCTCGCGAAAGCATATCCTGCAACATCTGTCGTTCCACTCCCGTCAGAGTCACGATATACTTTTTCTTCATAGTCGGCCTCCTGACCTGGTTCATCGTGATTCCATCGGCAAAGAGACCCGTAATTATCCTTCAATTTACAAGTAACAGAGCACTAGTTATGAATTCATTGATAAACCCTGAGTGTGGTCCGTGCAAGATTATGCATAATTAAGGGTAATCCCCTCATTCTGTCCACTTGCTTGCCCGTTCCGGAAAACCGCTCGGGGGTCTGATGTTGCACTATACCTCCAGTGCCCAGGGCTTGCGATACTCTTTTGTAACCAGGGCGTTGGCTTCCGGGTCGCCGATGATTTCCTCTTTCTCCGCGTCCCAGCGGATGCGCCGACCGACGCGCCATGCGATGTTCATCAGGTGGCCAGGGTTGCTTGCGTAATGGCCGTCTTCGATAGTGCCAATCGTCTCACGCTTATGCATCATCTTGAACAAACCCCGAAGGCGATCCGCCGTCGCTCGAAAGTGAAGATCACCCATAGTGTGGGAGACATCTTGACACTGCTCTTCCATGACCTTCTTGCCGTTACGAGTTTCCGAGTAGAGCGAATAGCCCTGACGGCTGACTACCAACGTCCCGTTCGATCCGTGAAAAGATTTTCCGTGGGCGGTGCCCTCGATCAGGCGGGCGTTGCCGCCGCGATAGGTGAAGGTCATTAAGAAGCCCTTGTTTGCAATCGGTCCCGGCCCGTACTCGCAGCAACCGTCGTAGGTATCGGGCCACTGCCAGTTGGAATCGAGGACGTAGGTGCCTCCTGTGCCGTTAGCGGCTACAGGAGAAGTTACACCCATTGCCCAGTTGACGAAATCGTAATGATGCACGGCCCAATCAACTTGCCAGCCACCGCCGTAATCGAAGAACCAATAATGGTTTTTATAACGATTAATATTATACGGAACGGCTGGTGACGGGCCGATCCAGGTATCCCAGTCCAGTTCGGATGGTGGCGTGGTATCCGCTGGTCGACCAGGGCCGGGATAAAAATATTGCAGATCCCAGGCATGTACGTGAGAAATATCTCCCAGCACGCCGGACTGTACGATATCATAGGCTTTCTGGTAAGTCTCGCGCATGCGCTGCTGAGTGCCGATTTGAATAACGCGATTGTATTTTCTGGCTGCGTTGATCACCGCCCGGCCTTCACCGATCCGGCTAGCCACAGGTTTCTCCAGATAGACATCCTTGCCCGCCTGGCAGGCGTGGATGGCTGCCAGTGCGTGCCAATGCCCGGGCGTAGCTATAATCACCGCGTCGATCGATTTGTCATCGAGCAACTTGCGAAAATCGCTGTAGGTATCCGGCCTGCTGCCAAGATTTTTGTGTAGAGTGCCCAATCGTTCACTGTTCACGTCGGCGAGGGCAGTAATATCAGCTTCGTTGGTAATGTAGTTATGGAACACATGCTGCATATTGCATGCACGAATGCCACAGCCGATCATTCCGAGCCTGACTCTATTGTTACCTCCGGATTTTGGAGCATGTTGGGCGAAAAGTGTATGTTGGCCGATCAGCCCTGTGCCTACAAACGCCGAGCTTGTGCCGGCCAAAAAAGTCCTTCGTGACCATTTGTTATTCATGTTGGTTACCTCCAATCAGGGAATGATAAAGAACAGCAGTCAGGTACCGATTGTCCGCCTACTCAGGTGTTTTAATTTTGATTACAGGCGGCTTTGTGGAGGGAAAGCATTCATTGTATGGTAGTCATGCCCACAGGATACACATGTAGGTCATACCTAGTCGCCAGTAATGCTCACACTGTTGGTTAATATGGTAACCCCCTCCCACGGGACATGCAAGTCAATT
>JAAYCU010000087.1 GCA_012729595.1 Phycisphaerales bacterium | reverse complement strand
GCCAGATCAAGGTTCGGGTTCGCGATTCGGCCGGCACGATGCTGGCAATCACGGCTGATCCAAAGAACCTGATCAAGGTGGCCTGACGAAGAATGGCGTGTTACCGCCGGGTGACCTACTTCGTTCAGTACCTAAAGTGAGGGGCTGAAGCGCTTAGACCTCGTTGTACGACACCTCGATGTAAGTTCCGGCGAAATAGAGAACCCCGGGCGGGCCGGGCCGTCCGGGGTTTCTCATTGTCCTTGAAGTGCATCCTGAACCCTGCAAGATCGTCAAGTCGGCATTGCCCTCGGGTCCAGGATGCACTGTTTATGCACTTGTCAAAGCACTCTACCGTCTCAAGGTGGCTACGGTTCGATTGTTCAGAATATCCCTGCGTACGCCCTGCGGCTGGGTTTGCACAGGCTGACGCGGGTTGACCTCGGCCTTATAGTTGCTGCGTCCATGGGACGGCTGGGTGAATCCTTGCCGCCGGGGCTCGGGTGCCCGCGGCTGAGGTCGTACCTCTCGGTGTTGACCTCCGCAAGCCGGCTGGACGATCACGTTCCCGCCCGCACAGCCACCGGTCACCACCGTCGCCGGCCTTTGCACCTCAGTCCAGTAGCCGCTCTCGATGGTATACGCTTCCCGTCGATAGCTGATGACCCGGCCCCAGGCATCGAGGACCGGCACATCGCGATAGGCGGTTTCCGTGGTCGGTACCCAGACGCGTTCGGTGACCATCGGCTGGACGATCACGGGCTGAACGACCACCGGCTGAGTCACCACCGGCTGGACGACTACCGGGCGAGGCCGGCCGATCTCGATGTTCAGGCCAAACCCGGTTCCGCCATACCCTTGGGAATAGCCGAAACCGAAGCTGAAATCACCGGCCATGGCAGGCATGGCCGCCACCAACATCCCCCCCACAACCGCCGTTACATTGATCATTCGGGGCAACATGGCTTGGGCCTCCAAATCTGGGAACCGCACAATCGCGGTCAGCAGATTAGACAATGCACATTAGAAATAGTTTGCATGTGTTAAATATCACTACACGATAATTCGTAAGCAATTGCCGGCAAAGGCATTACATGCAGCAGGATGCTATTCGAGACCGAATTCAGCCCAGCGGAGGGCAACTTTTTCCTGGTTTTCTGGGGACATGGACAGTTCCATGGGCCAGCGGCGGATGGGGCCTTCGCCGGGGATTTTGCGGGTCGCATCAATACCCATCTTGCTGCCCACCCCCTCATAAGGAGCGGCGTGGTCGAGGATGTCCAGCGGGCCGTCGACGATGGTCGTATCGCGGCGGGGATCGACATTAGCTCCGATGTGAAAGAGGACTTCCTGCTCGTCGTGAATATTGACGTTCTCGTCGAGGACGACCAGGAACTTGCTGAACATCATCTGACCGGCGCCCCAGATGGCGTGCATCACTTTGCGGGCCTGATAGGGATATTCCTTGCGGATTTTCAGAAAGGCGCAATTGTGTACGGCGCCGAAGCGCGGCAAATGGTAATCGAGTATGTCGGGGACGAGCATCTGCAGGAGTGGCAAGAAGATTCGTTCGGTGGCCTTACCGAGATAGTAGTCCTCCATCGGCGGCTTACCGACGATGGTCGTAGGATAAATGGGATCGCGGCGATGGGTGATGGCGCTGACCCGGAATACCGGATATGGGCTGGACAGGGAATAGAAACCGGTATGGTCGCCGAAGGGGCCCTCGACGAACTTTTCACGGGGATCGACGAAGCCTTCGATGATAATCTCGGCATTGGCGGGCACTTCAAGCGGGAGAGTCTTGGCCGGAACCATCTCGATACCGCCCTGGTTGAGGAACCCGGCGAAGAGCAACTCGCTGACCGGCGGCGGCAGCGGACAAGTGGCGGCGTAAGCCAGGACGGGCGGTCCGCCAAGAACGATCGCCAGGGGCATGGGCTGGCCGCGTTCGGCGTAACGGCGGAAGATGCGGGCTCCGTCGTGGTGGACGTGCCAGTGGACGGCGGCCAGCTTCGGGCCGAACAGTTGCACGCGGTACATTCCGAGGTTGTATTGCCCGCTATCAAGATCGCGAAGCAGAGTTCCGCCGAGAGTGATATATCGGCCGGTGCGGCCTTCGGCCCCGGGGGCTTCGGCGATTGTTGGGGCGGGTGGCTCGGCCGGCGGTTCGGAGGACAGGTTGCCGTCGCAGGGCCAGCATTGCAGGACAGGCAGCGAACACAGGTCGGCATCGTCGGTATGAACGACCTGCTGACAGGGCCCGGTGCGGACTGTTTTCGGGCCGGAGCCGGCGAGCTTCATCAGGTCGGGAACTTTTTTAATCTTGTCGAGCAGGGATGCGGGCATGACCGGCTTAATGAGTTGCTGAATACGGCCGGCAAGCTCCTCCAGATCGTCGCAGCCGAGGGCCAGCTTCATGCGGGCGTAGCTGCCATAGGCGTTGATGAGTACGGGCATGGTCGAGCCGCGTACATTTTCAAAGAGCAGGGCGCGGCCGCCCTGCCGGCCGTGGATGGGATCGGTGGCCGGGGCACCGGCCGCCCCCTCGGGAGCGGGTGATTTCATGACCCGGTCGGCGATCTCGGTAATTTCCAGAACGGGATCGACCGGGACACGAACGCGACGCAACTGATCGCGCTGCTCAAGTTCGGCTACAAAGGATGGTAGATCGTTAAAAGGCATCAGGCAACTCCCATGGTTAACGGCACGCGGTGATTATAGCCTGTTCCGGGGGATTCACCACGCCTGCAACGGGCGGCCTCGCGACGAATCTCTCTCGCACCGATACGAGGAGACGACAATGATCAATGCTTGTCGAGCAGGACAAATTTCTTTCCGTACGTTTGGACACGAAGGCTTAGACGCTGCTTCTCCCATCTCTTGTGGGCCCGTCAAGGCGAGGCTTCGACTGCCGAGAGTCGCTTGTCGAGAGCCTTTCTTCGAGCCCGAGCCTCAGAGCCGCCCTCGGGCCGAGCGGAGGGCAGGGTCGAACGAGTGAGGCAAACTGCCGCGAGCTGGCAGACCATCGCCGGCGATGAGAGCAAGCCCTTAAATATAGCATCCACTAACCATCGTATCTCTTTATATCAAAGAACATTGTGACATTTTCGTGGAACCGGTGGGTTTGTTTGGCGCTTTTTACATTTCTCACTACGGAGACCGAGCCGGCCGCGATAAACCTCGGGGGAGAAACGTCGAAGGATTTTCACAAGAAATTTCAGGCGGGATTTCGGTGGCGGGGTTTGGATTAGAGGGTACGGGGGGTGAGGAAGACTCATGCATAGAAGTCACGATCGGGACGGAGTCCGTGGGCATATCCATGGAATCGGAGGAATCGGGAGGCGGGGAATCCGAATCGTCCGGGTCGGATGATGCCGGAGAGTCGGCGGGTTGGTCCGGAACGGGTTCGGGCGTGGGGGAGGACGACTCGGCGGGGATAGGGCAGAGGTGTTCGAGGCGACGGAGGATGCGGTTGATTTCGCGTTCGATCATGGATTCGTAGCGGATGAGTCGGTCGAGATTGGCCTCTTGAGGGAAGATGATGGTGAGCGGGTCACGGGTATTTCCGGTCACCTGCTGGAGGAGTTGTGCGGGAAAGTTCTGGGAGGCCTCGCGGGCGTCGCGGATGGACTGGACTTCGAAGCGGAGGGCCCGCCGGAGTCGCCAAAAGCCGGCGGCCAAGCGTTCGACGAGCAGGGAAGCGACTGTTCTGGTAGGACGGTACTGGTCCATCAGTTGTTCGAGTAGTTGATTGAAATCGGCGGGGTTTTCGTTGGGGTCCTCGGCGAGGACAATATGTTGAGCGAGCAGGCCGTGACGTACGGCGTTTCGGGAGACGACGGCCTTGCCCTCGGGGGTTTGGGGGCCGGTGGATTTTTGGGCGTTGCGGCGGTTGGCGGCGCGTTTTCTGGCGGAAATCGGTTTGTTTTTGGTCATGGCAAGTTCCTTATGAAAGAGAAGACAGTTGTCAGTGATCAGTTATCAGCTATCAGTGGTCAGCTATCAGTGGTCAGCTATCAGTGGTCAGTGGTCTGACCGCGTGAGCCACTATGCGGCCGTGGGTGCGTGTAAAAATGCGATGATGAGGCACGCCCCATCGGTAAGAACACGTTTTGGTGGAGCGTGGCAGGGAGTGGGGGCGGAACGGGGGAAACAGAGCAGTAGAACAGGAGAGGGGTAGATATCGTTGGGCCGTCAGGCTTACAGAACGCATAATCAGCTACTACACCCTTGGATTCTTCGCCAACCGGTTTGCCTTGGAGCTGGTTAGTTAAGTATACTTCGTACGTTTCGTTCGTCACCGTACAAAGGATATGGCATGCCCACGCTGGATTGGATCGGCAAGAAGGCGGTTTTGAACATCGTCAACTCCGGGAGTCGGCCATGAAAGCCATATACGACGCCCATAAGGACACGTTGACCCTGGAACTGAGGCCCGGCCCGGTAGCCGAGAGCGACGAAGAGAAGCCGGGGGTGATTCTGGACTATGACGCGGACGGCAATCTGATCGGTATCGAGGTGCTGGACGCCTCAAAGCGGGTATTGGAAGTCCGTAGCATGGAGTTTCAGGTAGCCGAATGACAGGGACTGGGAGACACCATACGGCAGACAAGTGGGATAGAGGGCTTTAAAGGGGATTAGTGAACTTTTCACGATTTGTCTCATACACCGGCCAGGGGGGCGTTGTTTAACACATGTAGAACGCAACCCTTTCAGGGTAGATGTGGAAAACGGGGGATCAGTTCCCAGGGTAGCGGCTAACGCCTCAACCCTGGGCTTTGTTATGAAATCCCGTTGGGATTTTGAGGATGACGGCGGACGGTTTTCGTATCGTCATGGCGGGTGGATATGGCTATACCGCTGGGATTGAGAAACGGCGGCAGGCGATGCGGCATGTCGCCAAGCATAGAAAGCGGACATAGAATGGGTGCGTCCCGTTGTTTTCTGAACCGGCTAGATTATTCGGGCAGTCCATCGACACCGTAGAGGGCGAAGACGGCTTCGTTGATACGGTTTTCGCAGGTCTCGACCTTGCCTTGGAGGCTTCGGGTTTCGCGGTCGGAAAGTGCCGATGAACGAAGCTTTTTCTTGGCGTCCATGATCTCGCGAACCCATCTCGCAATCCGCTCCGCAAGTTTCTTCTCCTCGGCGGTCGCAGGGAGCTTGATTGGGATTTGGGCAATATACGCCTTACTGTACGCAAACCAGCCGCTATGAAACGGCGTGGTGATTAGCTGGAGAAACGCATCGAGCAGTTTACTATTCAAAAGACCACACAAGTATTGAAGATCGATCTTATCTGTAACAATAGCGTGCCCCCCTCCCCCTCCCCCTCCACTACCCACATAGTAATACTTGCCCAATTCGTCAATACAATATTCCGCATTTGTCGCAATGGCTGGGACTAGAATCTTAGGCTTAGCCATTACTTCAAGGTTTTTAGGATACACATACCCATACCAAACGGGGCTCGCCATCATCTTGCCCGATTCACGTGACTCAAGACGTTTTCGATTCTCCAAAAGATATTTCCATGCTTTGGGGTAACTTGTCTCAAATTTAACAGCAGGAATTGGCCTCCATTTTCCATCATGATTTTCATAAGGAAAAAGTACGAAACGCTCTGGCTCGAGCGGGAGCCATCGCTTCATGTGAACCGCACCCTTTAGAACTGGAAATACAACCCCCCCTTCTAGATCATATAATTTCTCTGTCGCAAGACT
>JAAYCU010000086.1 GCA_012729595.1 Phycisphaerales bacterium | reverse complement strand
CGTTGACAAGCGGTGTGGCGGCATCAATTAAACGTAACCTAGCGTTAGCTATTCCATTGATCAATTTGCCGTTTCTGCTGATCGGCGCATTCCAGATGTCCGATGGCCCGCGTATCGGGGACGGTTGGGCTCGGACGTTGGTCATCTGGCGAAAATATGCCCGCAAGCCGCCGTTCGACCCGAGCGGGATCTATTGTCTGGTCTGCGATTA
The DNA here is from genome assembly GCA_012729595.1 of Phycisphaerales bacterium. Classification (GTDB taxonomy): domain Bacteria; phylum Planctomycetota; class Phycisphaerae; order UBA1845; family PWPN01; genus JAAYCU01. Next base: position 7,587 of record JAAYCU010000086.1, on the reverse strand, counting down.
CAACCTGACCGGCAACGTCTCGGGCATCTGCCCGGAATGCGGCACCCCGGTGCCGGAACGGACCAAAGCGATACTGGCCGGGATGGCTTAATCCATCGATAGTTCCACGGTTACGCCTCAATAGCCGACTTCAGCCTAGCCAGCGGTTTTTCAAAGCGTGATCGATGCTCAATAGGTCGAGGATCTTGCCGACTAGGAAATCGATCAGGTCGTCGATGGTCCGGGGGTTGGTGTAAAAGGCGGGGGCGGCCGGGCAGATGATCGCCCCGGCCCGGCTGAGCCGGAGCATGTTTTCCAGGTCGATGGGGCTCAGGGGTATTTCGCGGTGGACCAGAATCAGGCGGCGGGCCTCCTTGAGCGTGACCATGGCCGCCCGGGTGAGCAGATTGTCGGCCCGGCCGGCGGCCACGGCCCCGAGCGTATTGCTGCTGCACGGGCAAATAACCATTCCGTCGGTCAGAAATGAGCCGCTGGCCAGTCGGCAATGCAGATCGTCGAAATCATAAAAGTAGAGCCGTTCGGAGGGCCGTCCGATCAGGTTCTCGGCCGTGAGGGCGTGAACATCTCCCTCGTCACCAAGCAGGCGTCGGCCGAGCGCGGAAACCACCAGGTGAACATGGCAACCGGCCTCCTCTAGGCAATCCAGCAGGCGGAGGGCGTAGGCTACCCCGCTGGCCCCGGTTATCCCGACGATAATCTGCTTGTCCATGCATGCTCTCGCTTATTTCTTCGGGTTATCTGGCCATGCCCAAGACGGCTATTCGGCGCTCTGCTTCCTGGGCCCATGGCGTTTTAGGAAACTGTTCAAGCAGTTTGCGGTACACCAGACGGGCATCGTCCAGGCGGTTGTCGAACTGATATGCGTTACCCAATTCGTAGAGGGCCCTGGGTAGGGCGTCGCTGTTTTCTCGCCTGGCTAACTTTTCTACACATTTTTCTATGGCGGCGATTCGTAGGCTGCGCGAGGGCTCGGCCAGGGCGATACGCAGTTCGATATTGTCATCCAACTGGCTGCGCAAGTCGCCTCGCTGGATGGCGGCCAGCAAGTTTCTCAGATTGCGGGTAAAATATGGGCTCATTGGGTTGAAGCTGAACAACTCCTTGAGGGCTCGATCGTTTTGTTCTGGGTCTCGATTATTTACCAGTAGATGACGCAGTTCTCGGGCTTGCTGGGCTATGCTGATCGGATCGACGTCCAGGCGATCAGAGGCGGGACGTTTGGCGAAAAAACCTCGCAGACCGCCGACGTCCTCGGGTGGCTTGGTACCCCCGGTTCCTTCGCTCCAGCGTTCGATGACATGATCAAGCAGATTAATCGCCTCATCTACGCTGCCTTCCGGGGCACGGGTGGTTAAGATGGCGAGACGCAAACCAGCCACGCTGGCCAGCGGTGAATCTGGAAAGCGTAAGTATAGCTCACGCCAGATCGGACGTGATGCCATATTGGGGAAATCCTGATAGTGGCGAATCATCAGGTTCTTGAGGAAAAATTCGCGATCGACACGCAGATCTATCGCCCGTCCTTCGATATAAAGGGCGTTGGGCAGATAGCGGCTGTGGGGGAAACGTATGCGGAAACGCTCGGCCATTCGCTGGGCCTCGGCCTGTTCCTCGGCGAAAGCCGCGCTGTGTTCCAAGGCGACTTGTTCTACCAAGCGGGCGTATTCGGCACGCACCTGCATGGGGGCTAGTTGGAACACCAGGGCCAGACGCACTTGTTCCATCACGCTGTCAAGCGTGGCCCGCGGATCCTTGATTTCCTCCAGACGGGTCAGCGCGATCTGCCGTATGGCCGGGGTGGCATCCACGTTGTCGACAAAATGGACTTTCGAGGTCGGGCCGAAGCGGTATTCCAGCATGCGGTAATACAATTCGTCGCGTCCGACCTCTGCTTCAAACAGGATGACCGGGGTGGCAAACAAGATGGCCATTAGAGGGGCAATGGCTCCCGGCCGGTAATTGACTATGCGGGCGATGGTCAAAACAATGGCCATCACGGCACAAGAGGCCACGAAAGCCATTACCCAGGGGACATAAAGCTTGGCCAATTCCATTGGGGGCAGATGCGAGGATAACAGAGTATTACGGGTGGCAAAGGTGTAATAGAGCAGTAAGGGCAGCATGGCTACCACGGCGGTGGCATAACGAAATGAATACTGCAGTCGCCACCAGCGGGCCAGCGCGCAACACAGAGTCAGCATGATAGCCAGCCAGGGCAGGACCGCAACGAAACCGACAATGAAAATGAAGATCAGCGAAAAGCGAAAGCGATACAGTAAGGATACAAGTATGGGAATAGCCGTCAGGGAGGCCATCACCAGGGCGGAGATGATCATCATCATCGGAACCTGGCTGACCGGAATGGGATAAATCAGGAAATCGATCAGGGTATTCTGGTGCTCTCTGGTCCAGTCGAACATGCCCATCCAGTGGTCCCAGTACCCCCGTTCGAAAAGCGGTGTGTAGATCCCGGTTCGCAGCCAAAAAGCGAATACACCCAAACCGGCGAAAAGAATGGCGTTGAATAAGAGCAGGACAATGGAGCGGATGCGATACTTGCGGCCTTTCCATTGCCATACGTCGCGAATCGGGTAGGCGCGGAGTTCTTTCTCCTCGTCATGCCGGCGGTTCCGCCGAGCGAGCCGGACACTCCGCCGTACACCGGCGGCGAACTCATTGGCAGGATGTGAGTCTTTGGCCATCGATCAGCTTGCCGATTACTTGCCGCTGCTTTTCCTAGCCATATAAATGGTCACGACTCCCCCCGTCAGCGGATACTCCGTTATCCCAGAAAACCCGGCGGTTTTCATACGCGCCCTAACCGCCTGGGACGATTCAAAGCTTACCACCGATTGAGGCAAATAGCGATATGCGCCGGTCCGGTCTCCGCTTAAAAAGCCCGCGAAATACGGCATAAGCTTCTGAATATAATATAGATACATTCTCCTTAGTAGAGTGTGTTCCGGCAGGGAGAATTCCAGGAGAACCACGCGTCCCCCGGGTCGGAGTACCCTTTGCATTTCGCGAAAGCCGGCACCGAGATCCTGGAAATTACGGATGCCAAAGGCACAGGTCACGATGGAGACGGACTGCTCCGGGAGGGGGATGGCCAAGGCATCGGCCTGGCAGAAAAGACAATGGGCCAGTGGTCCACGAGCTGCCCGTAGAAGCATGGCATGGGAAAAATCCAAGCCAATAAGCTGTGCCGGGCGCGTATCGGCGACGGAGAAGGCACGGAGTACGTCACCCGTGCCCGATGCAACATCTAGCAGAACGTCGTCGGGCCGAACGGCAGCCAGGCGAACCATCTCCCGCCGCCATACACGGTCCTGTCCAAGGCTGGCCCAGGCATTAACCCGCTCGTAGGTCGGGGCAATAGCGTCGAACATCCTTCGTACGCGATCAGCCTTGTCTGTTCGGCCATGTACCGATTCCAGCAGGGCGGCATCCCATATCTGTTTAGGTCGATCGTTCGGCATCCGGGTATTGTAATCATTTTGCGATTACGGTCATGGGCTATGCTCGGATTCCGGTAGCCGTCGCAGTATAAACCGGTTATGATCCTCCCCGATATTATGGAGGTACCTTATGACCGATCAGGAATTGTTTGAAGCCGTAAAGGACGCGGCCTTGTTGCGCGGAGATTTTACACTGCGCTCCGGACGCAAGAGCAAGTATTACCTGGATAAATATCTGTTTGAAGCCCAGCCAGCCATCCTGCGGGAGTTGGGGGAGCGTTTTGCCAGGCACCTTACGCCGCAGACCACCCGAATCGCCGGAGCGGAACTGGGCGGCGTGGCCTTGGCTGCGGCGACCTCGATGGCCTGCGGCCTGCCCTTTGTCATTATCCGTAACGCGAAAAAGGGCTACGGCACACAGAAGATGCACGAGGGCAAGCTGGAGGCGGGAGACCACATTCTGCTGGTCGAGGACATCGCCACCACCGGCGGACAGGTGTTGGAGGCGGCCAAGACCATCACCGAGGCCGGAGCGGTCGTCGAGAAAATCGTGGCGGTCATCGATCGCCAGGAGGGCGCGCGTGAAAACATCGAATCGGCCGGCCACCGCTTCGAAGCCCTGATGACCAAGACTGACCTGGGCATCGATGAATAGCGGATAGCGTTCAGTTATCAGCGAGCGAGAACCCATGGATACCAACAGACAAGCCGGCCCTTATGGCGGGCCAATGCGTTCCTTGAATTCGTTCTGGAGCATGTGTAGGCCCTGAAGGACTTTGCGGGGATTTTCGGTCGCCCGGAAGCCGCCGATGAATTTGGCGGAAGCGAACGGCTCGATGGCGCTGCCCATGCGATAACGGGGAATGAGGGTACCCGATTCGATGCGTCCGACCAGCTCGCCGCTGTTCCGGTCGCGGTTGGCGAGTAGAAACGCGGAGCCGTCATAACGCACGCCGGTTGGCGGGGTCAACATGGCATATTGCACATGGGCGTTGATCTGGCTGGCCTCGGCGGCGGTTCTCCCCGGTCGCGGTCTCCAGTACGTTTTCAGATAGATCAACTGAGTGATGTTCTGCTTCGGGTCAAGACTGCTGGGGGCCTCGGCCTGCAGCAGTAATTCGAGAGTGCCGTTTGCCAACTGACGATAGTAGGCCTCGGTATACTCGCCGTAAAATTGCCGGCTGGTATTATCACGGCCGAAGGTGGTGAACTCTAGCCGGTTGCCCTCTGGGGCGCAGCCGATCGCCATAGTCAGACCTAGCATACCCATCCATCCGAGCTGGTTTTTTGCTGTTTGCCGCATTGATACCCACCTTGTTCAGCTATTCGGCCATCATGCATCTGTCGAGCTTAACGCTCCGCCGCTATAATTGGTTGATTATGTCCGATATACCCGAAAAAATCATCACCCTGGGAGCTGTCTCTTATCTGAACTCCCGGCCGCTGATCGAGGGGCTGGCGGCCGAGCCGCTGGTTCGCCTGATCGGGGCGGTACCGGCCGATTTGGCGGATTTGCTAACTACCGGCCAAGCCGATGCCGCCCTGATTCCTGTCGTCGACCTGGCCAGGAACGGGGGGGGGCATGCTTCCGACAGCCGCTGGGAGCGAATATCCAACGCCTGCATCGGTTGCGACGGCCCGACCATGACCGTCCGTATTTTTTCGCATTTGCCGCCGGAGCGGATCGAGGTACTGCATACGGATACCCACTCGCATACCTCGGTGGCCCTGGCCCGGTTGCTTTGGTGGCGGCGGTATGGGAAACGACTGCGTGTTGAACCGGTCGAAGCCCGGAACGGCATCGACCACTGCCCGTCCGTTCTCTTGATCGGCGATAAAGTGGTCAGCATTCCGACCCGGGTGTTTGAATACGACATTGATCTGGGGTCTGCCTGGAAAGAGTGGACTGGCCTGCCCTTTGTTTTCGCGGTCTGGGCGACTCGGTCAAGTCGAAATCAAGAAACCTTGGCTGGCCTGCTCAACCAGGCCCGTGACCGCGGTCTGACCAAGGCGGCGGCTATCGCTTCGACGCAAGGCCCCGCGCACGGCTGGCCCGTACCGCTGGCCGAGGAATACCTGACTCGGCGAATGAAATACATTCTGACCCCGGCCGCCCTCGAAGGCATGAAACGCTTTCTCGATCTGGCTACTCAGGACGGCCTGCTGATCGATCATCGGGAGCCGGTGGCATGATCCATCCACCGGGCTCATCCCGCGTTAGCGAAGCCGACGCCCTGGCCCTGTATACCGACTGTTCGATCCACGAACTGGGCCGGCGGGCCCATGCCGTCACTCAACGGCTGCATCCGGAAAACTATCGTACCTACGTGGTCGATCGGAATATCAATTATTCCAACTGGTGTACGGCCAAGTGCATTTTCTGCAATTTCATGGCCGATCCGCCGGGGATCAAGGGGGGGCGACCTGAACTGCCCGAAGGTTACGTGCTAAGCTTTTCCGAGATAGGACGGAAGATCCAGGAGCTGATCGCGATTGGCGGTACCCAGATTTTACTGCAGGGTGGGCTGGTTCCGCCGGATATTCTGGGATTTGATTGGTATCTGGACCTGCTGCGGTTTATCAAGCGCGAGTTTCCCGGGTTACACGTGCATGCGTTCAGTCCGCCGGAGATCTTCGTGTTTTCCCGCGTTTTCGATATGCCGATTCCCGATATCTTGAAGCGGTTGCAGGAGGCCGGGCTGGACACCATTCCCGGGGGCGGGGCGGAGATTCTTGTTGATCGCGTACGCAATAAGATCAGCCGGGGAAAAACACGGACGACGGAATACCTTGAGGTCATGAGGCAGGCCCATCTGTTGGGCATGCGTACGAGCATCACCATGATGTTCGGGCATATCGAGACTCCGGCAGAACGCATAGAGCACCTGCGCCGGGTGCGCGACTTGCAGGACGAAACCGGTGGGTTCACCGCCTTCATCTGCTGGACGTTTCAGCCGGAAAATACGCCGCTGGGCCGGTTCCCTGGCCGGCCGCCGGATTGCGATGAGCCGCCCGACGGTAAACATCTCTGCCTGGCCGGGGCCCATGAATACCTGAAAATGTTGGCACTGGCACGCATATTTTTGGACAATATTCCCAACCTGCAGGCCAGTTGGGTCACGCAGGGACCCAAAATCGGTCAAATCGCCTTGTATTTTGGGGCCAACGACATGGGTTCGGTGATGATGGAGGAAAACGTGGTCAGCGCGGCCGGAACCATTTATCAACTGACCGAATCCGATCTTCGCCGGCTCATTGCCGATGCCGGCTGGCAACCCCGAAAGCGAAATTGTTACTACGGACTACTGGAATGACATATCGCTCTTCCGGTCGCCCTGACAGAGTTGCGCTTGGGCACTAAAGATCGCTCAAGTGGCGGATTCCGCTTGCTGGAGAATGATGGGAGGCAATCAATGAACACGGACTTCCCAGGAAGCCCTACACCTGAGTGGCACGCTACACTCATGATCTTGGCGAGGCCGGAATCAGGGGAATATATTGCACGTACCTTGTCCATGAGTGGTTCACGGATACGTGGCGCCTGGGATGAGCCCGCTAATTCGAAAAGGGGAGTGTCATGACTATTACAACAGCAGTGGCGTTGTTCGTGATTGCCTGTTCGACAGAAACATCCGAACCCGCGAGATATGGACAGGAGGCGTCGTTTGAATTAGTCGAGGTAACAAAAATATGGGACAAGGGAGCCCACAACGCCTTTACGGACCTGATTCTCTTTAACGATGAATGGTTCTGTGTGTTCAGGGAAGGACAAGGACATATCGACCCGGCCGGAACGATAAGAGTCATTAAATCCAAGGATGGTATAAACTGGGAATCAGCCGCGCTGATCACTTCCCATAGCGGCGATTTGCGGGATCCCAAGATAAGTATTACCCCCGACGGTAGACTCATGCTGATTGGAGCCGAATGGGATAAGTCGGCTTTTACCGGTGAACAATTTTCCCTTGTCGAAGGTGAGCCTCAGTTGCGGTCTTTTGCCTGGTTACTCAAACTGACCGATTTGGTGGCTGATGCGGCTTGGCGCGAATAAAAAGCGGTGTTTCTGGCCGATGTATGTTGTGAACAGCAACACACCGGAGAACACCGCCATGTTCACTATCGACCGCAT
>JAAYCU010000085.1 GCA_012729595.1 Phycisphaerales bacterium | reverse complement strand
GTCCTCGATGCACTCGACGCACGCGTTATCGACGCAGAACGGGTTTTCTTCGTCGCAATTGGCATCCTCCAGACACTCGACGCATTCGCCCGTATCAGGTTTGCAGAAGCCATCGCCACAATCCTTGAGATTATGAACACAAACATTGGCCTCACAAGCTGCGTCGGTACACGGATCGCCATCGTCTTCGCAGTCACATGCGTCGAGGCACTCGACGACCGTGATCGCATCCGCCAGAGTGTATGAAGCGTATAATCCATCACAACCATTGAATGTATACGCGCGAACGGACAAATCATAGGTGCCGAGATCCATCGGCGCGATGATATCGAACGATTCGGTATCGACACTAAACCAAGGCGAAGATAATGGCGCTGAATGGTTCGGGGTGTTTACGCATTGCCACGAGTCGCTTCCGATCCTGTACCGTGTGCTATACCACCATGAAGGCCAAGTTGCAGTTAGTGTCACATTCACGCTCACGGAAATCGTTGAACCCGGTGTAACCGTGGTTGCGGTACCGCCGTTGACGGTAACCCAGTTGATCGTACTGCTGGCCATGACCGAGCCGGCCCCGGCGGTCAAGGCGAGAATGGCCACCAAGGCCACCACTTTGTTTCGCAATTGAAACGTGTTACCTGACATGATAAGTCCTCCCAAATTTTTGTACGTGTTCAGCCCCAAACAGTTGGTAACTTGTAACGCTAAGTCTATCATCACCCTGATAAAATATCAAGACTTTTTCCAAGTAACGCATCTATATCCACCTATGCCATCATTGTAATTTACCCCACAAGCTTGCAGTCCTACACGTGTCATGCCTAAACACTTGCACGCAATAGTCTTATACTTACAAGACGAGGCCCGCGCCAAACACGGATAATGCAGGTTATAGGACTATGCGTAAGCGAGGCCGTTACGAACCCTGATATAATAAGATCGATTTGAGCCCCCGAGCGGACAACGCCCGCTCCGTCCCTGGCCGGCTTGATTCCATGGTCGGTAATATCTGCTTTTAGTAAGAGGATATTCGTATGTGTCTCGGCCACATTATGCCCTGGTTGGCAAGGTAGACGAGCCCATCGATATGGTCGTCGATGTACTGAATCGCCAGGGAATAAAGAGATGAAACCATAATCGCCCGCTGGCGATCAAGAGTGAAACGGATAGAATGCTTCCGCGAAAGAGAAGTCCGGCATTAAATACATGGATATCGTGAGAGATTGAACATGACTCAATGGTATGAAGCGCTCTTCGCCAATTACGGCCGAACCTACGATACGGAATCCTATACGCAGGGAACCGTGGGCGAAGTGGATTTCGTGGAACGGGAACTTGCGGCCGATCGCACGAAGCGGATTCTGGACATCGGTTGCGGTACGGGCCGCCACGCCATCGAACTGGCCCGGCGCGGGTATCGGGTGACCGGCTTCGATCTGTCCGAGGCACAGCTCCGCCGCGCACGGGAGAAGGCGGCCGAGGCCGGCGTGGTGGTCGAGTTTGAGCGGCGGGACGCGACCCAGCCGCATTTCGACCGGGAATTCGACGCGGCCATCATGTTTTGCGAAGGCGCGTTTTCGTTGATGGAGACCGATGAGAAAAACTACGCCATACTCCGGCACGCCGGCGCGGCCTTGCGCCCCGGCGGCAAATTGCTTATGACTACGCTCAACGCCCTGTTTCCCTTGTTTCACTCGGTCAAGGATTTTCTCGCGGCTAACGCGACCGGCGGTACGGCCACGGACAAGGTGACCTTCGACCTGATAACCTTCCGCGAATGCGCCGAGTTGACCTTCACCGACGATGCGGGCCAACCCCGGACGATCATGACCAACGAGCGTTATTACACGCCGTCCGAAATGCGTTGGCTGTTACAAACCGCGGGGTTCATTAAGGTGGATATCCTCGGGTGCCATCTTGGCAAGTTCAGCCGCGAAGATGCGCTGACGCCCGACGATTTCGAGATGCTGGTAGTGGCCGTCAAGGGTGAATGATTGCGCCGGAGGTCGGCGGGTGGGCCTTTGTCTTCTCAGGGCCTCGGAAGCTTCTTTTTACCGCTTCGTCCTTCTGCTTCCGCCTTGTGCTAACGCCGCGGGCCGGCCGGGGGAGCCTCGGGGGCGGTGGTCATGGTATCTTCCTTGGGTTTCGGAGAGGCGGCGTAGACCGCGTAGAGAAAGTCCAGACGCTGGTCCTGGCTTATGGTCGCCCGGTTTAAGAGCTGGATGATATAGTTCTGGGTAAGACGTTCGTTTTGCTCGTCCTGGATGCGCGTGATAATCTGTTCCTGAGCCTCCTCGAAACTCACGCGCTGCTCGGGCGTATACTTTCCACATTTGACTATAAACATCGACTGGTCGGTTTCCACGATCTCGCTGACTTGCTCTTCCTGCAAGGTGAACAGTGTCTCGGCGGCCTTGGCCCATCGACCGGTCAGCGCGCCGGGGACAATCTCGCCCCAATCTCCGCCGAGCGAGCGGCGGATGCCCAGCGAATAAGTTTTTGCCACCTCGGCAAACGCGATTCCGCTATCCAACTCCGCGCGGGCCTCCTCGAGCCGCCGCCGGGCCTGGACCCGCGCGTCGGCCAACTCCGACGGGGTGGCTTCCGCGAGCGACTTGCCGAGCAGTTTTTCATAGGGCACGTCAATAAGGAACATCTCCGCCCGGGCCGGTCGTCTGAACTGGTCCATGTGGGTTTCGTAATACTTCATCATCTCTCGACGGGGCGGAATGGTCAGCAACGGTTGAAACCGCTCCCGGAGAAAGGCCAGCACCATAACCTGTCGCCGAAAGAACTCCTTGCGATCATCGAGGGTCAGGCCCAACGATTTAAGATGGGTTTCATACCGAACCTGGCTCCCGCCGAAGCGATGGTTGATGGTCGCTTTCAAGAGGCGGTCCGTCTCCTTCTCGACGGCTTCCTTGGCTTGTTCGCGGTATTCCTTTTTGGCTTCCTGGTAAACCAGCAGCCGGCTGATCTGGGAATCCAGTTCGCGTTGGACGGTGCGGAGAAAAGCGTACTGGTATTGGCCGGGGCTGAGGGCGACGGCCTGCTGCCGGAGCTGATCGATGATCGGTTCAAGCAACTCATGTACGGAGATCGTGTCGCCGTTGACGAATAGAATCGGACTGCCGATAGGGCCGTGCCCGGCGGCGATGGTTTTAAGTACAACCTCGTCGTCCGGCTGGGTGGCCGTCGCGGGGTCGGAAGGCGCCGAGGTCGTTCCCCCCGCGCGGTTCACCGATGGATGATAGCGCGGAGTGTGGGCGGCCTGGTGATCGGCGAACTTGGGGCCGATTTCCTTCTCCTGGCAACCTGCAATGGTCAAGGCCAGCAGCAGGGTAAGAAGGCCGACGGTTCCGCGGGAAACGCATTCTGAAATCGTGTTGTGATGGCCAGGCCGATCAGAACCCCGAGCGCAAGCGAGCGGGTCGGCGTAGTACGGCTCATCGAGTACTGAAAACTCCCTCGTCTCTGCCCCCCGCTGGCGCTTCCTGCTCTGCGAAGCAGCCCTTCGCTGCGCAACACGAGTGGGGTTCTGAGGGGCGGCCCCGCGCTGGCGCTTGGGGTTCTGATTGCAGTGGGCCGCGCCCGCGGGATTTCGATTGACACGAATTGGGTTATTCATGACGCTCATCCGGTCGGCATTGTAGGGGTGGCCACCGATGGTCGCAACATACGCCGCAGGACGGCCAGCAAGGTGGGCGTCTCGAAATAGGATTCGCCCAGGCGCAGATGCACGGTATGGGCGTCGGCCATGCGCGCCGAACCGGGGGAGCGGGAAAAAAGCGGCTCGACGGCGGCCAGTTCGTCCACGGCGAAAACCAGGTCCGGCGGTTGGCGGGTGATCGAGCGGATGCGGAAAGGCTGGGCGAGAATGCGAATCTCCGCCAGTTGCAGGAGGGTTTCCACGATGGGAGGGCAGGGGCCGAACGCATCCTTCAAATCGCCGGTCAGTTGCTCGATCTCGGTCATGGTTCGGCACTGGGTCAGGCGGCGATAGACTTCCATGCGCTGCCGGTCGGAGGCGATATACGCGCGGGGGACGTGGGCGGGTACGTCCAGTTCAAGATGCACCGGCCGGAAGATGTCGGCCGGTTCGTTTTTCAGCCGGCGGACGGCCTGGTCCATCAACTGGCAATAAAGCTCGTAGCCGACGGCCGCGATGTGCCCGCTCTGCTCGGGCCCGAGGATGTTACCCGCTCCGCGGATTTCGAGGTCGCGCATGGCGATGCGGAAACCGGCCCCGAGATCGGAATACTCCTCGATGGCTTTCAGCCGCCGTTCGGCGGTTTGGGTGAGCGTGCGGCTGGGCGAGAGGAAGAGGTAGCAATACGCGCGATGCTTGTAGCGCCCGACCCGCCCGCGAAGCTGGTGCAAATCCGCCAGGCCGAAGCGTTCGGCCCGATCGATCAGGATGGTGTTACAGTTAGGAATATCCAGACCGGATTCGATGATGGTCGTGCAGACCAGAATGTCCGCCTCATGCCGGATAAACCGGACCATCACTTCCTCCAGTTGATGCTCGCGCATCTGGCCGTGTCCGACAAGAATCCTGGCCTCGGGCACTATCCGCTGAATCGCCGAGGCGAACGCCTGGATGTCATGCACGAGGTTATGCACAAAGTAGACCTGTCCGTCGCGATTCAACTCACGCATGACGGCCTCGCGGATCAGGTTTTCATCCCAGCGGCAGACCTGGGTGGCAATCGCCCGGCGGTCGAGCGGCGGGGTGGCCAAAGCACTGATGTCGCGGATACCGAGCATGGCCATATGCAGCGTGCGCGGAATCGGCGTCGCGCTCATGGTCAATACGTCCACGGTCGCGCGAAAGCGCTTGAGTCGCTCCTTGTGTTCGACGCCGAAACGCTGCTCCTCGTCGATGACCAGCAGGCCGAGCTCCTTGAAGCCTACGTCCTTGCTCAGCAGGCGATGAGTGCCGATCAGAATGTCCACCTCACCCTTGCGGGCCCGTTGCACAACCTCGGTCTGTTGCTTTTTCTTCTTGAAGCGGGAAAGGCATTCGATGACAAAAGGGTAATCCGCCATCCGTTCGCGGAAGGTGCGTTCATGCTGCTCGGCCAATACGGTGGTCGGCACAAGTACGGCCACCTGCTTGCCGTACTCGACGACCTTGAACGCCGCCCGCATGGCCAACTCGGTTTTACCGTAACCCACGTCGCCGCAGAGCAGGCGGTCCATCGGCTGCGTTTTGCTCATATCGCGTTTGATGTCGTTCAGGGCGGTGAGCTGGTCCGGCGTCTCGGTATAGATGAAACTGCCCTCGAACTCCTGCTGCCAGGTGGTATCGGGCGGATAGGCGGTGCCGGCCTGGGTGGCCCGGGCGGCCTGGATGCGCAAAAGCTCGGCGGCCAGATCGGTGACGGACTCGGCCACCCGCTCCTTGGTTTTCGCCCAGCGGGTGCCGCCGAGCTTGCTGAGTTGCGGGCGGATGCCGCCGGCCCCGATGTATTTCTGCACGAGGTCGATCTGACTGACCGGCACGTGCAGGCGGGCCTTTTCCGCGAATTCGAGAGTGAGGTATTCCTCTCGCTTGTCGCTTTCGCCCTTGCGCATGGTGCGCATGCCGTGGAAGCGGGCGATCCCGTGGGTGATGTGGACCACGTAATCGCCGACGTTCAGGTCGAGCCAGGATTCGATCGGCCTGGCCGCGTGGGCCTTGCGGATGCGCCGCCGCTGCTGGTAGCGGTGGAAGATTTCGTGATGGCCGAGGACGGACAGTTCGCCGCCGGGCCAGTCGAAACCGTGATGCATCAAGCCGACGGTCAGATGCAGTCGCGGCGGGAGCGGGCCGAGCGTTCCGGTGTAGAGTTCCACGAAACGCTGCCGCTCGGGTTCGTTATCGCAGTATAGAACCACGTCGCGCCGCCCGGCGAGTTGGCTGAGTTCGTCGAGGGCTTCGGGCGTCTTCGTTTCAAAACGGGCCAGGCTCTGCACGCCGAAGTTGAAGCGGTGATCCAGGGCCGCGCCCGGCAGATAGCACAAATGTAACTGGGTGAACGACCCGGCCCGTTGAAAAAACTTTTCGATAGGCATGATACCGCGCGGTTGAGCCAGCCGGTTCCAGAACGTGCGACCGAGATCCTGAATCTCGGCGGGCTCGGCCAGGGCGATGAGGGTTTCGGGCGGTAGATAGGAAAGGAAATTGGTGACCCGGGCCTCGCCGGCCGATGGGCGCCCTTTGCCGGTGCCCGGAAGGCCGGGAACACGGATGGTGTCGAAGTCCTGCTTGGAGCGTTGGGAGCTGACATCGAATCGACGGATGGATTCGATCTGCTCACCGAAGAAGTCGAGCCGGTAGGGTTCGGTCTCGCCCGGCGGGTAGATGTCGAGAATCTCGCCGCGGAGGGCGAAATCGCCGGGCGTCTCGACCTGATCGAGGCGGGTGTAGCCGTGAGCGATCAGCCAGTCAGCCAGTTGGAGCGGGTCGTGGTGCTGATCGACGGCCAGGACGAGCAGCTCGGCGGCTAGGGCCTCCGGCGCGGGCACGGCCTGCATGAGGGCCTGGACCGGGGCGACGATGATCCGATTGTTGATTTTCTGCCCGCTGGTCTTTTCATGGTCGAGACGGGCGCACAGGCCGATGCGTTCGGCGTGAATCTCCTCGCCGGCCGCACCTTCGCCGGGGGCCGATTCGAAGGCGGTAAGCATCTCCGGGGTTCGGCCGATGAATAGTTCAAGCTCGTCGCGGACCTCGTCGGCCTGTTCAAGGTGGGCGGTGACGTAGAGCAACGGGCGAGCGAGAGCGCGGGCGAGTGTGCCGGCCAGGATGGGCGCATAGCATCCCCACAGCCCGTCCGCGATGGCCACCCCCCCGTCAGGCTCGACTTCCTCGCCGACCCGTCGATCGACACGGGACGTTTCCAACTCGCGAATCCGGGCCAGCAGGGCACGAAAGGTGCCGTCGCCGCTGATTCGCTCGACGACCTTATGCACAGGATTATCGTAGCGACTCCCGACCAGTCGGACCAGTCCAGTTAGTCGATCAGTCATCACTTGGTAATGCGCGACCCCTGGCATGCACCATCCGGTACGGGTCAGGTGGGACTGGGGTTTGTCCGCATGGGCTGGCGGGATAAAATCGTCGGGGAGGTGCCGGACGCATTAGTTTCCACGGCCGCCGGCAACTCGATATGAAAACAGGTGCCTCGCCCCAGCTTGCTGGTGACCTCGATGGTTCCCTGATGCGCGTCGATGATCCGCTTAACCACCGAAAGACCCAGCCCCGACCCAAGTCCCATGTCCTTGGTGGTGTAAAAGGGGTCGAAGATATTCGGCAACACGTCCGGCTCGATACCCCGTCCCGTATCAATCACCTCCAGGAGCACAGTACCTCCCGACGCTCTGGCTCGGCCGACGAATTCCAATCGACCACCGTCGAGCATGGAGTCGGCAGCGTTGATCGCCAGGTTGATCAACACCTGGGCCATCTGGGCCCGATCGACCATGGCCGTCAGCGGGGTTTCCGGAAACCGGCGGACCAGTTCGATATGATGGCGGTCCAACCGGGGTTGCACGAACAAGACGGCATCGTTGACCACATCGTCTAACCGCGTAGGAGTCAGTTGTACGGGCTCGTCCCGCGACATCGACAACAAGCGGCGTACGATCATCTCGATGCGATACAGGCCTGCGTCCATCAGATCAAGCAGTTCCATCGTCTGTTCAGGATTTTCGCGATACCGACGAATGATGCGCGTGCAGTTCTGCAGGCCGTCCAGCGGATTATTGATTTCGTGGGCCACCACTGCGGCCAGCTCGCCGATTAAGGCCAGTTGCTCGCTGCGAGTCAGTTGCCGCCGCAACCGATCCTCTTCCCGGCATTTGGCCTTGAGTTGATCGGTGATGCGGTCGAGCGATTCGGCCAGCTTTACGAAATCGTCCTCCGGGGCACAGTCGATGTGCCGGGACACCTCCCCACGACCCAGCGCGTCGGCCGTTTCACGTAAACGATGCAGGCGGCGCCGGAGACCCCGTTCACCCAGCAAGGCCACCAGCCACGCCGTTATCAGGCCGCCGATCAGCATCGCGGCAATTCCCCAGTTATGAGCCGGCAGCGTCAGCGACAGGACAAACCCAAGACTACTGAATATACAAGCAAACGCGCACAGGTAACGATGGCGGGGACTGAGATGGAAACGCGCGAACATGGCCCTATTGTAATACGAGCGGACCTCCACGTCTCGCATAAAATAGTGCTTCGCAAGGCCGAAAGTTACATCGTGATCCCAACCCGGGTTACCACCTCCGGCCGCCGGGGGACGGGGCATCACCTTACCGGTGACAACCGGGGGATTATCCCGCCACCAAAACGCGGTACAATGACCACAGGATGAAACCTGATGCATCTACTCAAGGGCGATGGTTTCGCGAGGAACATTGCTGGACAGGGCGGGAGTTGGCCTGGCTGCGGTCGCCCCCAGGGCGGGCGGTGTGCGCCGCCATGCTCGATGCAGAGCCCGCCAACACGCCGGCGGCCATCGCCCGCTGGCGACAACGGATCGAACCCTGGCAGGTGACGGCCGCCTGGTCCCAGGTACTACTCCGGCGTAACGCCCGGGCCAAGTTCAGCCGAGCCGATGCCATGCTTTTTGATCGAATCGCCCTGGAGCAGGCTACCGACGAAACCGTGGCCCAATACAAAGCGGAGCGTTTCGCCGGGCTGTACACCGGACGAGCCGTCGCTGACCTGTGTTGCGGTATCGGCGGCGATGCCATCGCCATAGCCGAGGGCAGTGAGGTGCTGGCCGTTGACTGGTCAGCCACACGGGTTGCCATGGCGGAACACAATGCCGACGTTTACGGTCGACGGGTGGCCGGTATCGTGGCGGACGTAACCATGAAACTACCCGACGCCGAGGCGGCCCATATCGATCCGGACCGTCGGGTGGACGGGGGCCGTCGCCATCAACCCGAGGAAAGTTCGCCCAGAATCGACGTGCTGACCCGCCTCGTTCAGCATTATCGCAATGTCGCCGTCAAACTATCGCCCGGCGCGGATCTCGACCACCTTACTCCGGAAGGTGAAGTCGAACTAATCAGTCATCACGGCCAATGCAAACAAGCCGTCCTCTGGACCGGTGCGCTGGCGACCGCGTGTCGTCGGGCTACTGCCTTGCCGAACAAGGAATCCATCACGGCCGGGATACATGACGATCTGAGCTGGCCGGAACCGGCCAAGCCCGTCGAAGGTAATTATCTATTCGAACCGGACCCGGCGGTTATCCGGGCCAACTTGGTAGGCTTGTTGGCCCGGCGACACACACTGCAGCCAATTGATCCGCGAATTGTCTATCTGGTCGGCAATCGACCGGTCAAAAGTGCCTTGCTGACCGCATTTCAAGTCATCGACCTGGCCGAGTGGGCCGGCCGCAAAGCCCGCGCCTGGCTTAACCGACATGATATCGGCCAGATCGAAATCAAGACTCGCGGGTTCGCCGCGCGTCCCGAGGAAATCCAGAAACAACTTCGCCTCACGGGCCGCCGTCGGGCGGTTCTATTCCTTACCCGCATCGGACCCCAACCGATCGCCATTCTTGCCAAGCGCATCGATCTCAACCGCCAAGAGCCGGCTGATTAATAATCATTGGTGTCGTGGTCGTGGCGAGGCTCGGTGCGGCGGCAATATTGAGTGCCCGATTATTGCTATATAATCAGCACCAAAGCAGCCTTAAAAGTCGTAATATAATCATAAGCATATACACATCAACATATTACATAAATTAAATAGTATTGCTTACTGCCCCTTACGGCGCAATAATTTGTGTTATATAAGTTAGGAATATGTTAAGTAATTAAACAATGTCAGCTCTTACCCGGGGTATCAGGTTTTACCGTGGATTGGGGATTAATATGGCCGGTATTGGCAAAGTAGTGCGTATGACGGGGTCTATGCGGTGGCTGCGGTTGGAAGTGGGCACTCCCACCGAGGCGGTTGCGCCCTCGACTCGTATGGTGGAGGTGGGACTGCGTTTCGGGGTGCCCCTGGTTCCGACCGGCCGACGGATCGCGGCCGGCGTGGAGCTAGGCTTCGCTCCGGGCAAGCTCTTTTTGATCACCGGGCCGTCGGGGGCGGGGAAAACGCTGCTGCTGAATCGGATCGGGCAGCGTTTTCCGGCGGCGCGGTGGGTGCAGCGTTTGCCTTTTCCGCTGGATGTCGCGGTGGTGGACGCGGTGGCCCCGGCCCGGCCGATGGCCGAGGCCATGGGTCTGCTGACCGCGGCCGGGCTGGGCGAACCGATGCTCTGGATGCGGCGTTTTGCGCAGTTGTCCGAAGGCGAACAATTTCGCGCCCGTCTGGCCCGGGCCATCTCCTTGCAGCCGCGCGAAGGCGGTTGCCCCCCGCTGTTGTGCGACGAGTTCGGTTCGCTTCTGCATCGCCGCCTGGCAAGGGCGGTGGCCTTCAATCTTCGCAAACAGGTTTCGCGCGAGCAACTCTGCATGGTGGTCGCCACCAGCGATCCCGATCTGACGGACGCGTTGCGGCCGGATTGTATCGTGCGCTTGCATTCGGACGGCACGGCCATGACGGAAAGGCCGATCGATAACGCCAATCCGCCGGCCGACGCAGCCAGTCTGTTCGGCGATTTGCGGATCGAGCAGGGTACGCTGGCGGATTACGCGTGCTTTTCCGGGATGCATTATCGATCTCGGGAGAATATGGGATTCGTGGATCGGGTTTTCGTTCTGCGCGAGGCC
>JAAYCU010000084.1 GCA_012729595.1 Phycisphaerales bacterium | reverse complement strand
TTCATGATGATCACTATCCCCAAGCCCTTGCTCGACCGGCCGCTTGATACCGGATAACATGCGCGCAAAACGCAGAGAAGTTTCGGTGTAAGGGCCTAAGCACCATGACGTCGATGAGGTTCCCGGCCTTTACCGTGTGGCGGCGGCCTCGTGGGGGGTATTCGTTAATCCGGCCTGGACGGAACCCTTCGGTTTGACCCTGCTGGAAGCGGCGGCCGGCGGGCTCCCGGTAGTAGCCACCCACGACGGCGGCCCGCGAGACATAATCGCCCACTGCAGGAACGGGCAGTTGATCGACCCGCAGAATGCCAAAGCGATCGGCGAGGCCTGCCTCAAGGCGATCACCAATCCGACCCAGTGGACCAAGTGGTCAAAGAACGGAATGAAAGGCGTGCGAGAGCATTATTCCTGGCCCGCGCACGTGAACAAGTACATGAGGGTCGCGAATATGGCCATCAGTCATCCGAGCGAGGAGCGTAAATTTTACGTCAGTAAAAGCCGGCTGATCACCGCGGACCGGGCGATCGTGACGGATATCGACAATACCCTGATCGGCGACAAGCAGGGCCTGGAGCGTTTGCTTTCCATTCTCAAGAAGGCCGGAGAGAAAGTCGCTTTCGGCATCGCCACCGGACGCAGCATCGAATTAACCCGGCAAGTGCTGAAGCAATGGAAAATTCCAACGCCCCAACTGCTGATTACCTCGGTGGGGACGGCCATTCACTACGGGCCGCACCTGATCCGCGATCAGGGGTGGGAGCAGCATATCAGTTACCGCTGGCGTCGCGACGCGTTGCTCAAGGCGATGGGCGAATTCCCGGGCTTGGAGCTGCAACCCCCGGAAGGGCAGGCCGAATATAAAATCAGTTTCAACGTGGACGAGAATCAGCCGCTGTCCACCCGCGAGGTGGTTCGGCACCTGCGCCGGGCCAACCTGCAAGCCAAAGTGATATTTTCCCACGGGGCCTATCTGGACCTGCTGCCCATCCGGGCGTCCAAGGGGATGGCTTTGCGTTATTTCTCCATGAAGTGGGGGATTCCTTTGGAACGCTGTTTGGTCGCGGGCGATTCGGGCAACGATGAGGAGATGCTGACCGGCAACGCCCTCGGCGTGGTGGTGGGCAATTATGATTCCGAACTGGAGAAACTGAGGGAGAATCCGACCATCTTTTTTGCCCAGGGCCATTATGCCTGGGGCATTATCGAGGGCATCGAGCACTATGATCTTTTAGGTGAAATCCGCGTCCCCCCGGCGAATCGGGACGCCCGCTGAGACAAGGAGTTCCTACGTATGACGGAAAAGATAGCGGAGTATTTGAAACAGCACCGCGACCTGGCCTATGTGCTTTTGCGCCACTACAGCGAGGCCGACAAGGTCTTCTGGCTTCGTTCGGAGATTCTCAACGCCTGCCACGAGTTGTGCGGCAAGGAATACGGGCGCGAGCTTGTCGATTCTCCGCTGTGGTCCTTGCTCGAATCCGCCCAGGAAGCGACGGCGTCCGCTCCGTGGTTCTATCTGGCCGTCCGCCCGCGGATCGGTTGCTGGCATTATCTGCGTTTTCATGTCGAGGCGGTGGAGGTCAAGGAGGTCAGCGTTTCCGATTTTCTGGCCTTCAAGGAAAAACTGGTCCAGAACCACGCCGAGCCCGACCCGTGGCTTCTGGAGGTCGACCTGGAACCCTTCAATCGGGGTTTTCCCCGCATGGTCGAATCGCGGTCCATCGGCAACGGCGTGTCCTTTTTGAATCGGCGGTTGTGCAGCGAGCTGTTCAAGGACCTCGACAGCGGCGGCCGTCGTCTGTTCGAGTTCCTCCGCATGCACCACGTCAAGGACCGGCAACTGATGTTGAGCCCGGACATCCGTGACGTACAGGCATTACGCGATGCCCTGCGCCGGGCGGAGGCCTATCTGAAAGGCCAGCCGGCCGAGGCCGTTTGGTCCGACGTGGCCCCGCGCATGCACCAGTTTGGTTTCGAGCTGGGCTGGGGGCGGGACGTGGCCCGGATTCGCGATACCCTTCATCTGTTGTCGGATATCCTGGAGGCACCCGCTCCCGCGCAGGTGGAGAAATTCCTCGCCCGCATCCCGATGATTTTCAACGTCGCCATTCTTTCGCCGCACGGATATTTCGGGCAATCCAACGTGCTGGGTTTGCCGGACACCGGCGGCCAGGTGGTTTATATTCTCGACCAGGTCCGGGCCCTGGAAACGGAAATGTACAATCGGCTGCAGGAGCAGGGACTGGATACGGTGCCGCGGATTCTGGTGTTGACCCGGCTCATTCCCGAGGCCCGCGGTACCGGTTGCGATGAGCGGATCGAGCGCGTGGCCGGCACCCGCAACGCGTATATTTTACGCGTTCCCTTCCGTGACGGCACCGGCGAGATGGTTCCCCAATGGATATCCCGCTTCGAGATCTGGCCCTACCTGGAGCGTTTTACCCTGGAGGCGGAACGGGAAATGCTCGCGGAACTGGGCGGCCGACCGGACCTGATCATCGGCAACTACTCCGACGGGAACCTGGTGGCCTCCCTGCTGGCCCGGCGCATGCACGTTACCCAGTGCAACATCGCCCACGCCCTGGAAAAGACCAAGTATCTGTATTCCGCTCTGTACTGGAAGGAGAACGAGGCCCGTTACCACTTCTCCAGCCAGTTTACCGCCGATCTGATCGCCATGAACAGCGCGGACTTTATCATTGCCAGCACCTACCAGGAGATCGCCGGCACGGAGGACAGCGTGGGGCAATACGAAAGCTATCGCTCGTTCACCATGCCCGGTCTCTATCGGGTGGTCGACGGGATCGACGTCTTCGATCCCAAGTTCAACATTGTCTCGCCCGGGGCCGATCCGAAAATCTATTTCTCGTATGCGAACAAAAGGCGGCGGCTCCGGGGCCTGCAGCCGGCCCTGCGCCAACTGATTTTCGGTGACGGCAACGGCTCACCGCATCGCGGGGCCTTCGAGGAGGACGGCAAGCCGATCGTTTTCACCATGGCCCGCCTGGATCGGATCAAGAATATCAACGGGCTGGTGGACTGGTACAGTCGTAACGAGCGGCTGCGGAAACTAGCCAACCTCCTGGTGGTCGGCGGCCATCTTGATCCCAACCTTTCCCACGACCACGAGGAACGCGAGCAAATCTGTCACTTGCACGAACTGATCGATCAGCGAGAGCTGGAAGGCAAATTGCGCTGGGTGGGTTTCCAGACGGACCGGAACCTGGTCGGCGAGCTGTACCGCATGGTGGCGGACCAGGGCGGCGTATTCGTGCAACCGGCCTTGTTCGAGGCCTACGGCCTGACGGTCATCGAGGCGATGTCTTCCGGTTTGCCTACCTTCGCCACCTGTTACGGCGGGCCGTCGGAGATTATCGAACACGGCGTTTCCGGGTTTCACATCGACCCGACCCAGGGCGACGCGGCCGCCGAGCTGCTCGCCGATTTCCTCGAGGAAAACGCCCGCGATCCAGGAAACTGGAAGAGAATATCCGACCAGGCGTTGAAACGGATCGAGGAGCGTTATACCTGGAAGCTGTATGGCGAGCGGATGATGACCCTCGCCCGGGTCTACGGCTTCTGGAAATACGTGACCAATCTGGAGCGGGCGGAGACGCGTCGTTACCTGGAGGGGCTCTACAGCTTGCAATACCGCCGGATGGCCGAGAGTATTCCCCATCACTAACGACGGGCCGATATCGGCGGACAGGTCACCGTGGTGATGTTGGCCTTTTCCGGAACTGTACGCTCGGAGCATTCCATCCCTTGGGCGGATGAATGTCCAATTTCCCGCCGAGACGCGCGTAAACAGGGGCGATATCCAGGGGCACGTTTTCCCTGATGCGCGCCGGTCCCTGGTACTGGCGATCCAGAAAACCATGTCGCCACGGGCCGGGCGGAAGCCAGATATCCACCTGTCCGGACGGCTTGGTAACCGGGGCGACCAGCAGGGCGGGGCCGAGCATATATTGCAGGGGTGCCTCGAAAGCCTCCGGCCGATCCGGAAACTCGTAATACATGGGCCGGCAGAGACCGACCCCGGTGGCGTGGGCCTCTTCGACCAGAAAACGCAGATAAGGTCGCAACGCCCGCCGAAAATGCAGGAACCGGCGAATGATGCTCAAGGCACGCGGGCCAAAACGCCACGGCTCGCGGATTCCGTGGTCGCTGTGCAAGCGCATCACCGGGCTCAGGCAGCCGAACTGTACCCAGCGGGCCATCAGATCGTCGGGCGGCTGGTTGCGGGGCCATGATTCGTCGCCGGGATAAAACCCGCCGATGTCGTGGGAGACATAGGCGAGCAGGGTGTTGGCCGCCAGCGGCGTGGTGCGCACTTCCTGTTCCAGGACGGCCCATTGCGAATAGGTGTCGCCGGTAAAGTGGATGGTCGAGCGATGCACGCCCAGCCCGCCGGCCCGGGATAGGACCACGCGATCGTTTGTTCCGGCTGACGAACGGCCGGTCGAATCGTCCGTTCGGCAATACAACTCGTTCAGCCAGGCCGTCGCCTCGCGGCCGTGAGCATCCTGCAGCGTTCCATCGACCCACCAGAGTCCGCAGCCTCCCTCGCGTTCGATCGGCCGATGAAAAATATCCAGATACGCGCGGGCCTCGCGACGGTCGAAGAAATCGACCGGATGGCAACCGATCTCAAAATGGCTGGGGGCGGTCTGCTCATCGAGTATCCGGGCGGTTTGCCCTGTGCGTCGCAGAAAGTCGGGCAGGCGGCGGTCGCGTTGGGGAACGAAACCCGGATGCACATTGTAAACCGCGTGCAGGCCGCGCTGCCGCAGCCAGCGGGCAAAACGCCTCGGGTCGGGGAAAAGCCGGCGGTTCCAGTCGAAGCCGTACCAGTATTCCCTGTGCCAGTCCGTATCGACGACCACGACGTCGAGAGGCAGATCGTGGCGGCGGAACCCGTCGGCCAGTTGATGATAGGACCGCTCGCCCATGGTGCGATAGCAGGAAAACCAGGTGCCCAGAAGCCAGGGGGGGATGAGGGGGATCGGCCCCAGCAAATCGGCCAGCAGACCGAGCCCGCGTTTGAAATCGCCGTCGTAGTAAACCGCGTAAAAGATTTGCGGCCGCCGGTCGGCCCGCGGCTCGATCCAGTCGTGGGCATCGTTCCAGGGTAACGAATCATCGAGGAACAAGGTCATACCTGACCGCGAGAGCAGGCCCGGCGGGGTGTGTCGCAGCCGGCGAAGCGTCTTGAGGACCTCTCGCGGCCAGCAGGGCAGGTATTGGGGGCGGCGGCCCTCGATCAATCGCCGGAACTCGGAAAAAGCCTCGTGATCGACGGTTCGGCGCCGTAAGGGCTTGCGCAAAGCCCGGCGGAGGGCCTCCTTCAAATCGAGTGGGCCGATCATCTGGGCATTAAAGCCCTTCAGCGGGTCGTAGGCCGACGGCTCGGTGACCGGCAGTTGGTCGCTATACAGATCAAGCGACGGAAAGGGGCCGCCAAGGTTTTCTCTGTCCATCTGGCCCGGCCGCCAGCGGCGGGCTTGTCCGTCACGTAGCCAGACGATTTCCAGGTTGCCCGCGTCCAAGGGGCGGCCGTCCTGGCGAATGCGGATGGAAAACGAATCGTGTTGATAGGTGTATCGCCGACCATGACGCAGGGTCGGGGCGGCGCGAAAACGCTCGGGACGGGGCACGGCCAACGTCGGGCGGACCGCCGCCGCTTCATCCGGCCGACAAACGATCCGGACCACTTCCGGCGCCAGAATCGCGATTTCCTTTATCCAGGGCACGACTGATCTGTTCCAATATACCTAAACTAATGTTGATATAGGGCTTTAGCTTTCGCCGCCAGCAATCATCTATGATTATAGCTCCGAAAGCCAATAA